>JAIRKZ010000010.1 GCA_031259845.1 Tannerellaceae bacterium
AAGTACATACGCCCCCTTACCGACAAGGCCTTTACCGACTTTACCGACGCCCTGCCCGGCTTTTACGCCATAGCCAAACTCGGCGGCAATACGTCTGGCGTGGAAACCTTCGGCGCCATCATCGACCATATCAACAACGTTATCCACAATTACAGTAATATCTACGCCCGCATCGACGGCGGCTCCGGAGGCTCTAAAAACAAACCCGGCGACGGCGACGACGATGATGCCGGCGGCGGCGATACCCCCGCTATCCCCCTCTTCCACGTAGCCTCGCAGGAAGCGCCCCAAAGCGGGGAGGTGATGTACGTTACAGCGACCGACGCCGCAGCCTTTGCCGCAGCCCTCTACCCCGCAGCCGCAGGCGGCTCCCTCATACTTAAAAACGCTGCGGAAGAAGCCATCCTCCCCATAGCAGGCTTTAAGATGGAAGTAGATGGCGATGGTAGCCAAACGCCCGCAGCCCTCGAAGCAGCCCCTCCCTCGGCCAGCAGCTACTTCCTTTCGCCCCTCCTCAGCGAAGGCCCCGCCGAAGCCTGGATAGAGAAAGACGGCAACGTGCTGGCCCGCCTCTCCGGCATGGTATACCCCAATATGTATTCCTTCGACGGGGATTAATCTCTTTCCTTTTGTATTGCTTCCATCCACCGGTTGTTTTTCGGCCCGATGGCGGCTACGGGTATCGGTTGCATACCGTATGCTGCCAGCGTCTTGTCCGTACAAAAGGCTTCAACAGGCTCTCCCTCGGAATCCGGTATTGTGTTGTTGTTGCCGGCAATCGTCTCCGCCGGGCGGTTATTGAATAGTTGGTTGCAGGAAACCAGCAGGTTGTCGGTCACGGTATTTACGTTGACGCCTTGCCGGATGTTTATCAGTTCGGGATATTTCCGCTGATATATTTCCGAGTTGATATCTACCTCTTTGTATAGTTTCTCCTGTATGGCAGGAGTGTCTAACTCCTGGATCCAGCGCTCCTCGCTCCATGGCGAGAAGCTGACGGCGAAGGGACAGTGGTAGAACACGTTGTTTCGGATGCGGTTGTCTTTTCCGCCGTGAATCTGTACGCCGCCGAAGTTGTGTGCGCCGCAGCGCTCGAACAGGTTTCCGTACACCAGCATACCGGAAATCATATCGTCGAAGCGTACGCCCGCCGCGCCGTGGCGCGTGCCGCCGGAGATGTCTGCCCAGCGGTTGTAGCGTATCTCAATGCCCCGGTACGATGGGTTGTACCACATGTCGATACCCCCCTGGTCGTCTGATTCGTTGACCACGCGGCTTACTTCGTTGTATTCGATGAGGAAGTCGTTGCCTTCGAGCCGCATAGCCGAGGAGGAAGAATGGCTGAAACGGTTGTTCGCGATACGGATACCACAGCCTGTTAAATGAACTGCCGGTTCGTAGGTACGCTGGAAAAGGGAAAAATTTTCCACCACTGTATGCTCTACGAAATGCCCGGCAGGCGTGAGCGTCTGGCGGTTGCCGCCCGTGATTTTGAAGCCGCCGTGTCCGAAGGCAGACAGGTAGCAGCCGGTTACGCCATGTTCTGCGCCTTCTTCAATGTGTACGCCGTCGCGTCCGAAGCGTTCAATCCGGCAACCGGACAGCAGGTTGCGGGCGCCGCCCCGAATCAGGAGCGCCGTACCGCGCCCTTCGCGGAAGGTAAGTCCCTCAATCGTGAGATACGAACAGCCGTCGGCTGCCAGCATGTACGGCCCGGCAAAACAGGTTAGCCGGACTTCCGCCTTTGCCGGGTCAACGCCTTCCGGCGGATACCAGTAGAGCTTTCCCGCCGTACGGTTCAGATACCACTCGCCGGGGCGGTCAATTTCGCAGAACAGATTCAGCCCGAAGTAGCGCAGGCTGTCCCTGTAGCCATAGCGGTGATACGGTTCGCGCAGGTATGCCGTGCGCGTGGCGGCGTCCCAGCGTTCCACCGTTTGAAATTCGTCGCTCCAGTCCCAGTACCAGTAGCCTCCCAGCCGCACGTCTTCTTCGGCGTCCCAGCGGTCCTGAACGGCATCCGTATATTCAAAAACGCCTTCCTTCCTGCCATATTTACTGATGTAAGTTTCGGGAAGCGGCGTGGCGCCTTTCATCCGTCCTGCCCTTACAAAGCCTTCGTTCGGCCAGCGTGCCAGCGATTGCAGTTGTCCGTTGCATATCAGTTCGGGGCGTTTCCCGGCTTCTGTCGGATCGCCAAAGTCGGTAACGCCTGCCGCGCGAAGGTCGGTAACGTAGATTTTGTCGCGCACCGAAGCGTCTAACCGCTTCAGCGCTTCCGCATCGCCAGCCCTCGCCCATGATGCCAGGATTTTGCTGCCTGTAAAAACAGGCGTTTCGCCCTCTGCCGCCCGGTAAACAACAGGCGCTCCGGGACTGCCCGAGTCTTCTGCCGTCAGTTTGATAGCCTGTTCCACCGGATACTCGCCGCCCTTGAACAATACGGTTACTTTTCGTCCTGGGCTTTCCTTCAGGGCCGTACGCACGGCGCTTTGGGCGCCTTCAAAGGTTCGTAACGGTTCGCCCGGCGTACCGGCATGGCTGTCGTTGCCGCCGGGCGACACGTATAACAGCGTTCCATCGTTACATGCACCAAGGAAGAGGGCGTACGCCAACACAGTAATTACTTTTGTATTCATATAGTTATGTTTCAATTGTATGCAAATATAATTTAAAATGAATATCCGCATAACGCTCAGCGTCGTTTTTTCCGGTTCGTTTCGTGTCTCATTTATTTTCCGTTTCGATTTTTATAATTACTTTTGGGCAACCCGTGAAGAAGATGAGGGAAAAGACTAACTTAATTTATTATATAAACATGAAAAAAGTAACAATTGCATGCTGCGCCTTGCTGATGGCCTCTGCCATGCAGGCGCAATGGAAACCGGCCGGCGATAAAATCAAAACCGCCTGGGCCGGGAAAGTAAACCCCGAAAACGTATTGCCGGAGTATCCGCGGCCGCTGATAGAACGCGCCGAATGGGTAAACCTGAACGGCCTGTGGGAGTATGCCATAGCTCCCTGCGGCGCGGCCGAACCCGAGGCGTTCCACGGACAGATACTGGTGCCCTTCGCCATCGAATCATCGCTGTCGGGCGTGATGAAAGAAGTGGGCGGGGCCAGCGAGCTTTGGTATAAACGCACATTCGCCGTTCCTCCCTCCTGGAAAGGAAAGAATATAAAGCTGAACTTTGGCGCGGTAGACTGGAAGGCAGACGTATTTATTAACGACATCCTCATCGGCTCTCACCAGGGCGGCTATACGCCTTTCTCTTTCGATATCACCCCCTTCCTTGCGAGCAAGGCCCGGCATACGGTAACAGTCCGCGTGTGGGACCCCACAGACAAGGGATACCAGCCGCGCGGCAAGCAGGTAAGCAACCCTGAAGGCATCTGGTATACGCCCGTAACCGGTATCTGGCAAACCGTATGGATAGAGCCGGTAGCGGCAAACCATATCACGGCCATCAAGACCGTCTCCAATATCGACGCCGGATCGCTGAACGTAACGGTTTCTACCTCGCAAAGCAGCCCGGCGGATATTATAGAAGTAAAGCTGCTCGATAAAGGGCAAACGCTTGCTTCGGCCAAGGGGCTGGCGGGCAGGGAACTCCGCCTGGCCGTTAAAAACCCTGTGCTGTGGGACACTCAAAATCCCTATCTGTACAATCTGAGCGTGTCGGTATCGTCGGGCGGTAAAGCAACCGACGAAGTGAAATCGTACGCCGCTTTCCGCAAAATATCAACCCGCCGCGACGCCAATGGCCTGATGCGCATGCAGCTTAACAACAAAGACCTTTTCCACTACGGCCCGCTCGACCAAGGATGGTGGCCGGACGGACTCTATACCGCCCCCACAGACGAAGCCCTGCTTTACGACATCAGGAAAACGAAAGACTGGGGCTTCAATATGATACGCAAACACGTAAAGGTAGAGCCGGCCCGCTGGTATTACCACTGCGACAGGGAGGGCATCCTCGTGTGGCAGGATATGCCGAGTGGCGACCTGGGTAACAGCTGGGCCTCGCATACCTATAACGGGGGCACAGACAAGGCGCGTTCGGCCGAATCCGTAGCCAATTATTACCAGGAGTGGAAAGAAATCATGGATGCCTGTATCTCCAATCCTTCGGTTGTAGTCTGGGTGCCCTTCAATGAAGCCTGGGGACAGTTCGACACGGAAAAGGTAGCCGAGTGGACTGCCGCTTACGACCCTTCCCGCCTGGTAAATCCCGCCAGCGGAGGCAACCACCGTCCCTGCGGCCATATCCTCGACCTGCATAACTATCCCGGCCCCTCCATGTACCTGTCCGACCCCGGACGCGTGAACGTATTGGGCGAATACGGGGGCATCGGCCTTCCGCTGGAAGGACACCTCTGGCGGCAGGAACGTAACTGGGGATACGTACAGTTCAAGAACGTAAGCGAAGTAACCGCCCAGTACGTGCAATATGCCGGGGAACTGAAAGAGATGGCGAGGCGCGGCTTCTCGGCAGCCGTCTATACGCAGACCACCGATGTGGAAGGCGAAGTAAACGGCCTGATGACGTACGACCGCAAGGAGATAAAGATTAATGAAGCCGATGTGCGCAAGGCCAATCTGGAAGTAATCGGCGAACTGTCCGGCGAAAAGTAAACGGACGAAAAAAAAGAAAGAGGGGGGGATTAATAAATCCCTCCCTTATACATATCTTCAAAAGAAACCTGCCCCGCCGCCTGCCCGTCTTCGGGACGCAGTTCGGCGGCTGTTTTTATATCGGCTTCCGCCCCTTCCCTTTCTCCTGTTAATTCTTTGGCTTTGGCCCGCTGGCGGTATGCCGGGGCAAAATCGGGTTTTATTTCGATGGCTTCGTCGAAGAACCGGATGGCGCGGGCCACATCCCCCGTGTTCATCAGCAAAGCGCCCAGAAGCATACAGGCGTCTGTATTGAACGGATTCAAATTCAATCCCCGTTCATAATCTTCTGCGGCCGCAGTAAAGTTGCTTAGTTTATCGTGTATTTTCCCTCTCAGCAGGTAGGCGGATTCTTCATCGGGCGCAAGTTCAATGGCTTTTTCCGCATCGGGCAAGGCCTCTGCGGGGCGGTTTGCTTCGAGCAGTATTTCGGCGCGCAGCAGATAAGCGTCTGTAAAACCGTCTTTAGCCGCGATAGCTTTTGCCAGGTCTTCTGTGGCCCCTTGCGGGTTCGTTATCCTCCTGGCTTTTCCCTGCAGAAACCAGGCAAGCGGGTTATCCCCTTCCAGTTCAATCGCCTTTGCACAGTCTGCTATCGCCTCTTCCCCTTTCTCCATTAATAAAAGGATATTGGCGCGGACGAGGTAGGTAGTTATATTGCCGGGTTCGAGGCTTACCATACGGCAGGCGGCCTGCAGCGCCTCTTCCGGCTCGCCGTTCGCAGTATAAGCGGCGGCCAGGTAGTTTATCGTCTCGAAATCGTCGCGTATATTCAGCGCTTCGGTAAAGCACCTGATGGCATACGGTATCTGCCCCATTTGCCGGGCGCGGATGCCGTCGTATTTAAAAATATCGAACTTCTTTTGCTCGTCCTTCGAAATCGCTCCGGGCGCTTCTTCTGCCTGGGGAGATGAAAACAGTGATTTGAAAAAGTTTCCCATGATTATATGTTCCTTTTAATAATGGAGCAAAAATAAATAATTCAGCGCCAAGTAGTGCAACAAAAGAGAAGTTTAAAACGCCGGTTGCGTTATTTTGCTATCTTTGTCCGGTATTCAGTAATAAGATTAAGGTAGTAAATGAAGCCAAAGAAAAGCCATCCGAAAAATCAGTCGTCTTCAGGGGAGACATTCACCGCATTTTTGTTTCATAAAGCTCAGCGAACAGACTGGCTCATTATAGCAGGTATATGCCTGGCGGCTTATATCATTTTAAAGATATGCTATCCCTATCCTGCTGCCGTGTATGGCGACTCGGCCGCTTACGTGAAGCATGCAATGGAGGATAGGTTTACGCATTTACGTCCTTTTGGTTATTCTTATTTCCTGCAAAGGGTATATGCCGTTTCGGCGAGTATTCATGCGGTTGTTATCGTTCAGTTGTTGCTCTACTGTATTTCTACGGCCTCGCTGGCTTTTACGATAAAGTATTTTTTTCCTCCCGTAAGGAAAGTTGTCTGGTATGTGCTGCTGGTATTTCTTGTGTTCAGCCCGTCCGCTTTTTTCCTGGCCAATTCGTTTATGAGCGACGTGCTCTTTTCAGCATTAGTATATTGTATGCTGGCGGCATTCATCTTTATCGTAAAAAAGAAAAGCTGGATAGCGGCAATCGCTTTTTGTTTGTCCTTATTCTTCTCTTTGCACGTACGTTATTCGGCCATGATATTTCCCTTCATTTTTATTCCGCTCTTATTGATGTTCAGAAAGAAAGTCTGCCGGGCAACCGTTATACTTGTTTCTCTTCTTCTTGTCGTGTTTTATAATCAGATAAAAAGTAATATGAAAGAAGTGAGCGGTCTGAATCAATTTTCAACGGGCTTTGATGGCTGCCAGTTAGCCAATAACGCGATGCACATATTGCCTTATATCAAATTGCCTCCCCAATCAATAAAAGACCCCCAGATGAGAGACCTGCACGAATTTTCGATGAGGTATGTTGATGAAATTGCAAAAAGAACAAATGATGGGCGTAATGTAACCGCCGGTTTTTTATGGGAAGAGCAGCTTCCGCTAAAAAAATATTTACTTATAGCCCATAAGCAATTAGACCAACCTTATGGCTTGCTATTTATTCAATTCGGGTCAACGCTTTTCAAAAAGTACGGGCAATACCTGATATTGCATTACCCGCTTGAATTTATGCGATACTATTATTTGCCGAATATGGTAGATATGTTCTATGTCAGGCATATCGGACTGATAAAAAAATATACGCCCATTGAAGCAGAGGAAATAGTGCAGTGGTATCATTTGGAAAATAAAGACGTGAGTTGCAGGTATGATCCGTATGGAAACTTTTTAGCGAAAAGCATATCCCCGTCTGGCGTCCTTGTATGGATTATCATAGCAGGCGTTTCGGTTTACGCAATAATAAACAGGAAACGGATTACATTCGGCAGGGAAGAAAAAGTAGTATTCTGGGGATTATTTACCTTTGGCTCCCTGTTTTATGCCTCTACAATCTTTGCCAGCCCGATAGAATTGAGGTATTGGCTGCCGATGAAAGCGATTCAATTTTCATATATGTATATCTTATTGAATAAACTGATGGCGTATAAATTAAATAAGCTATCCTGAAAAACATTCCTGTTGTGAGCGAACGTCCTGTTAAGATACCTTCTCCTTTATTATCCTTGGCGCCCGTCCTGGTATTGGCGGTATTACTTTTTGCTACGGTAAAGCTGTTTGGCGGCGATGCGCTGGAAGGCGGGAGCCAGATTGTACTCCTGGTTGCCACGGCTGTATGTTGTGTGATAGCTACCGTATACTGCCGCGTAAAGTGGAGGGCCATAGAGCTTGCGGTGGTGAATAACATATCGGGAGTAGCCGTAGCCCTTTTCATACTCCTTATTATCGGCGCCCTGTCGGGCAGTTGGATGGTGAGCGGCATTGTCCCTACATTAATATATTATGGGATGCAGGTTATCCATCCGGATTTCTTCCTTACTTCTACCTGTATTATTTGCGCGGTCGTTTCGGTGATGACCGGCAGTTCGTGGACAACGATTGCCACCATCGGTATCGCCCTGTTGGGGATAGGGCAGGCGCAGGGCTTCTCCTACGCCTGGATTGCCGGGGCTGTTGTTTCGGGCGCTTATTTCGGCGATAAAATTTCCCCTTTGTCAGACACCACTATTTTAGCCTCATCCGTAACGGATACCCCTTTGTTTACGCATATCCGTTATCTGATGCTTACTACGATTCCGTCTATGCTGATAACGCTCGTTATTTTCACCATTGCCGGATTCTCGCACGAGAGCGCTACTGCCGGGCGGATGGGCGACTATTCGGCTTCCCTCAGGGAAACGTTTACAATCTCTCCCTGGTTATTGACCGTACCTGTTGTTACAGGTATACTCATTGCCAGGAAAGCGCCGTCTGTCGTCACCTTGTTTCTTGCGGCAGCTTTGGCCGGTATTTTCGCCATATTCTTCCAGCCGGATATTTTGCAACAGATAGCCGGGGCGGAAGCAGAGGGCGCGGCGGCTAAATTCAAAGGGCTGTTGATTATGTTCTATGGAAGTACGCACATCGAGACGGGCAATCCCGCGTTAAACGACCTGGTATCTACAAGCGGAATGGGAGGCATGATGAATACAATCTGGCTAATCCTATGTGCGATGGCTTTCGGCGGGGCCATGACGGCAAGCGGCATGCTGGGAAGTATCACGTCTGTATTCCTCCGTTTTATGAAACGCTGTGTGGGGATGGTGGCTTCCACCGTTGTGTCCGGTATCTTCCTGAACATTATGACGGCCGACCAGTATATCTCTATCCTGCTGGCAGGAAATATGTTTAAAGATATATATAAACAAAAAGGGTATGAGAGCCGTTTGCTGAGCCGCGCCATTGAAGACGGCGTAACCGTAACCTCCCCGCTTGTTCCCTGGAATACCTGCGGGCTGACGCAGGCTACGATTCTGGGCGTCTCTACGTTTACCTACCTGCCTTATTGCTTTTTTAACCTGATCAGTCCGTTGATGAGCATAATCGTGGCCGCTTCAGGCTACAAAATATACCATACAAATGATAAAGAAAAAGATAACGCTACTGGGTAAAGTGATTATCGCTATCGCTGCGGGTATCCTGTTTGGGCAGTTCCTGCCTGTCGCTGCGGCGCGTATCTTCGTTACGTTCAATTCGTTGTTCGGTAATTTCCTTACGTTCTCCATACCGCTCATCATCCTGGGGCTTGTAGCTCCCGCCATTGGCGAGCTGGGGAAAGGGGCCGGCAAACTGCTTGCCGTAACAACGCTGATAGCCTACGGGTCTACGTTGTTTTCAGGCCTCTTTACCTACCTGAGCGGTTCGGCGGTATTCCCCCATCTCCTGTCTGCCGATACGGAACTGACGGCGATGGACAATCCTGAGCGCTTTATGCTCACTACTTATTTTGCCGTAGAGATGCCTCCCCTGATGGATATTATGACGGCCCTGTTGCTCTCTTTTATCCTGGGCCTGGGTATCTCGAACATAGCCGGAACCGGTTTGCGCAATTTCTTTATTGATTTCAGGGATATTGTAACAAAGCTGATAGCAGTGGTAATCATCCCCCTTTTGCCGCTGCACATATTCGGCATCTTCTTAAACATGGCGGTCAGCGGGCATGTGATGGGGATTATCGGTATGTTCCTGAAAGTAATCGCCGTCATATTCGTATTACATATCGTATTATTGTTGATACAATTCAGTATAGCGGGAAGTATCGGCAGAAAGAATCCGTTCCGCCTGTTGAAAAATATGCTTCCGGCTTATGCCACGGCGCTCGGCACACAATCTTCGGCGGCCACTATCCCCGTAACCCTGCAACAAACCTTACAGAACGGCGTGCGCCAGAATATCGCCGTGTTTGTTATCCCCCTCTGCGCAACCATTCACTTAGCGGGAAGCACCATGAAGATTGTAGCCTGCGCCATGGCCATCATGTATATGGCAGGCGAACCGGTAAGCATAGGGGCTTATACCGGATTTATCATGATGCTCGGCATCGCTATGGTGGCGGCGCCCGGCGTTCCCGGCGGAGCCATCATGGCCGCCCTGGGATTACTCCAGAGCATGCTCGGTTTCAACGATACGCTCCAGGCATTGATGATTGCCCTGTACATCGCCATGGATAGCTTCGGCACAGCCTGCAACGTAACAGGCGACGGGGCAATTGCCGTAGTGGTAGATAAGATAGCCGGGAAAGAGCCGTGTTAAAAAGATTTTACGTATCTTTGTTATCCTAAAACAGATAAAAATTATTATGTCGGAATTATTTTCAACTAATCTGCCTTATAAAGTGGCAGACACAGGTTTAGCCGAATTCGGGAGGAAAGAGATTGAAATCGCCGAACACGAAATGCCGGGACTTATGGCCCTGCGTAAAAAGTATGCCGTACAAAAGCCTTTGAAAGGCGCCCGTATCACCGGCTCGCTACACATGACGATTCAGACGGCGGTGTTGATTGAAACATTGGTTGAGCTGGGGGCAGACGTCCGCTGGGCGAGCTGTAATATCTTCTCCACGCAAGACCATGCTGCCGCGGCTATCGCTATGGCAGGCGTTCCGGTGTTTGCCTGGAAAGGAGAAACGCTTGAAGAATACTGGTGGTGCACGGATATGGCGCTCCGTTTTCCCGGGGGACAAGGGGCGCACATGATTGTGGACGATGGCGGCGACGCTTCCCTCCTGGTACATTGGGGATATAAAGCGGAGAATGACGGCGGCGCCATTAACCGGAAGGGCAGCAACCACGAAGAGCAGGTGATACTGGATACGATCCGCCGTATCCTGGCGGAAGATAACGGACGCTGGCATCGTACGGTGGCCGGGATGAGAGGTATATCGGAAGAAACCACTACGGGCGTACACCGTTTATATCAAATGATGGAGAAGGGCGAACTGCTGACACCTGCCATTAATGTGAACGACTCGGTGACGAAATCCAAGTTTGATAACCTGTATGGCTGCCGCGAATCGTTGGCCGACGGAATTAAAAGGGCTACGGATGTGATGATTGCCGGGAAAGTGGTGGTAGTGGCCGGTTATGGCGATGTGGGGAAAGGATGCTCCCATTCCATGCGTTCTTACGGCGCCCGCGTGCTCGTAACCGAAATAGACCCGATTTGCGCTTTGCAGGCGGCCATGGAAGGCTTTGAAGTAACCACAATGGAAGAAGCCGTGAAAAAAGGAAACATTTTCGTTACCACTACCGGCAACAGGGATATTATCACCATCGACCATTTAACCCAAATGCCCGACCAGGCGATTGTTTGCAATATCGGGCATTTCGACAATGAAATACAGGTAGACAAATTAGTAAATTACCCCAATATAAAACATACGAATATCAAGCCGCAGGTAGATAAATATACATTCCCGGACGGGCATAGTATTTTCTTATTGGCCGAAGGACGTTTGGTAAATCTGGGATGCGCCACCGGACACCCGTCGTTTGTAATGAGCAACTCCTTTACCAATCAGGTATTAGCCCAGATAGACTTATGGAAAACGAAATATGAGGTAGGCGTTTACCGGCTTCCCAAGCGGCTTGACGAAGAAGTAGCCCGCCTGCACCTGGAACGTATCGACGTTAAGCTTACCCGGTTGACGCCGGAGCAGGCAGCTTATCTTGGCGTTTCCGCAGACGGCCCATACAAAGCGGATCATTACCGGTATTGATTCAAAGGCGCAATGAAAAACAGGCAGGAAAATCCACAAACGAAAGTGCCGCGTACCGTTTACTATATAATCGGATTAGTTGTTCTGTTCCTTATCACATTCACGTATATTTCCAATAAGAAGCTGGATTTGAACGGGGATAATGCCGAATATTATGTATTGGCTACTTCTATTGCCGGCGGGCATGGCTATTCGGATATTACGAACGAAGCCCATAACCCGTCTAACATGTTTCCTCCGGGATATCCTTTGTTGATGTCTGCGGTACGGATATTCACGGATAGCATTATCCCGCAGAAGGTTTTAAACGGGCTTTTTTTATTGGCGTCCGCCCTCCTGTTCTTTTTCTTTATCAGGAAAAATAAATTGCCCGACGCGATGGCTTTCGTAGCGTCTGCCATAATCTTATTGAATTATCAGGTATTACATTTCGCCACCATGATGATGAGCGAGATGTCTTTCCTGTTTTTCACTGCGCTATCCCTGTGGCTTTTGTCTGAAATGAAAGAAGAAAAGCCCTTTTGGAGAGACCCTTATTTCTATCTTACTATCGTAGCGGTGGCTTATGCTTACCATATCCGTACGCAGGGTATTGCGCTGGCTGCCGCCGTTGGCGGATACTTTTTATTTACAAAGCGCTGGAAACAGCTACTTGCTTTTGCCGGAGGCTTTGTGGTTTGCCTGCTCCCCTGGATGCTTAGAAATAAGATAGCGGATGTAGGGCAAAGCCGTTATGTGAGCATGATTGCTGTGTCTAACCCCTGGCGCCCGGAAGAAGGGACCTTAGGGGCAGGAGAGGTGATCGCCCGGTTTCTTGAGACATTCAAAATGCTGGTTACAAAAGCGGTTCCCGGTTCTATCCTTCCCTACGCCCCGGTAGACTACGGCGCCGCAACCACCATGGGAGAATGGGGGATGGCTCTCCTCTTATTTGCTTTGATAGGGATTGGCGTGTGGAGGTTCGGCAGGTTCAGGTATTTATTTTTGTTTTATACCCTTGCAACGTTTGGCGTTATCTCCCTGTTCAGTACGCCAAGTGAAAACCGTTACATCACCCCGCTGTTGCCCTTTCTCGAAGCCGGTTTGCTGACAGGTTTGTATACGGCGCTGTCGGCAGGCATGAAGAAAATGAATCTGACCAAACAATTCTCTCCCTGGCTGTTGCTTGTAGCGCTATTCTTCTCTTATCCAAAGTTAGAACGGTTACATACAGAAAATAATACGCCCTACCCGCCCAATTACCGGAATTATTTTACGATAGCAGAAGAGGTACATAAACAATTACCGCCCAATACGGTAGTCTGCTCCAGAAAACCTATGCTTTTTTATATGTTCGGCAAAACAAGCGTTTCTTCTTATTTATGGACAGAAGACGATAAAGCCCTCCTTAAAGGATTGATAGACTCAAAAACAGATTATGTGGTATTCGAACAGTTAGGCTACAGTTCTACCGCCAGATACCTGTATCCGGCTATACAAAACAATCTTGAATTATTCCCGGTAGTAATGCACCTGCCCAATCCCGATACCTGGCTGTTAAAGTTTGAGAGGGAGAAAGCAATAGAGAAATTGGGATTACAATAAATGAACAAGCAATTAAAAGACATATTAGTAAATAAGTCAGGCAATTTATTTGTCCAGTTGTTACGCTATACATTTGTGGGGGGATTGGCATTTATTGTAGACGTTGGCTTACTGTTCATCTTAACCGAATATGCAGCATTTTACTATCTGGTCTCTGCCACGTGTTCGTTTATTGCCGGGTTGTTGGTCAATTATTATATTAGCACGATATGGGTATTCGGTTCATCGCCCTATAAAAAAGGGATAGAATTTGTTTTATTCGCTCTGGTCGGCCTCATAGGGCTTGGGCTTAACGATTTATTGATTTGGGTATTTACGGAGAAATGCGGGATTTATTATATGCTGTCTAAACTGCTTACTGCGGTATTGGTTTATATGTGGAACTTTTTAGGAAGAAGATATCTTATATTTAATAAAGAAAACGATTGATATGGTACAGGAAAAAAAACAGGCAATCATTGTAGGAGCAGGGCCGGCAGGCTTAACCGCAGCCTACGAATTGCTGAAGAGGAGCGATATTCATCCCGTAATATATGAAGAATCGAATGATATTGGGGGAATATCTAAAACGGTAGAACATAACGGCAACAGAATAGATATTGGAGGCCACCGGTTTTTTTCCAAGAATGATACCGTTATGCAATGGTGGCAGGAAGTGATGCCCATCCAGGGAAAAGCGTCGAAAGACGATTTACTGGTTCCCGCAGAGAAAGAATTGGTTGAGGGTGGGCCAGACCCGGAAGCCGTCAATCGTGTGATGCTTATCCGCCGGCGTATTTCAAGAATCTTTTATTTAAGGAACTTCTTTGAATATCCGATTTCCCTGAAGGCTGAAACGTTCCGGAACATGGGCTTTATCCGTACCATGAAAGCCGGATTTGGATATATGTGGTCTGTTGTTTTCAAAAGAAAAGAAAATTCACTGGAAGACTTTTATATCAATCGTTTTGGAAAGCCTTTGTATAAAATGTTTTTTGAAGATTATACAGAGAAAGTCTGGGGAGTACACCCTTCCGGCTTGGGAGCCGATTGGGGAGCCCAACGCGTGAAAGGGCTTTCCTTATCAAGCGTGCTTATCCATATCGTCAAAAAAATGGTTTCTTCCAAGCAGACGATAGAACAGAAAGATGCGGAGACGTCTCTTATTGAGCAGTTTATCTATCCCAAACTGGGGCCGGGCCAATTATGGGAAACCGTAGCTTCGGACATTAAAGAAAAAGGAGGCAATGTTTATACGAATTGTAAAGTAACGGGGATAAGGGTAGAAAACAACAGGGTAATATGTGTAGAGACGGAAGAAAACGGAACAATTCAAACCAAGCCTTGCGATTATCTGTTCTCATCCATGCCCATAAAAGATTTGGTAGCGGCCATAAAAGGAATTGAAGCGCCCGGAGAGGTAAGGGAAATTGCAGAGGAATTGCCTTACAGGGATTTTATTACAGTAGGCCTGTTGGTGGATAAACTGAAAATAAAGAATAAAACAAAAATCAAAACCTACAAAGAGCGGGCGCCTGATACGTGGATATACATTCAGGAGAGGGATGTAAAAATAGGCCGTTTGCAGCTATTCAACAATTGGTCTCCCTATATGGTAAACGACTACGAAAATAAGATGTGGATTGGGCTTGAGTATTTCTGTACGGAAGGAGACGGGATGTGGAATATGCCGCCGGATGAGTTTATACAGATGGCTATTGACGAATTAGTAAAGATAGACATCGTAGAACGCCCGGACATTTGCGATTCGGTACAGCTGAAAGTGAAAAAAGCGTATCCCTCTTATTATGGGAGTTATTACCAATTAGATAAGGTAATAGCCTTTTTATCACAAATCGAAAACTTATATTGTATCGGGAGGAACGGACAGCACCGCTACAATAATATGGACCATTCCATGCTAACGGCTATGACGGCAGTCGATTGTATTCTTGCCAATAAAAGTGACAAATCCGTAATATGGGAAGTTAATACGGAAGAGGAGTATCACGAAAGTAAAAATAAATAAGCATGCTATACAGAAGTAAAGCCCCTTTCAGATTGGGTATTGCAGGAGGCGGGACGGATGTTTCCCCTTATTCCGATATCTATGGCGGAGCGATTTTAAATGTAACGGTCAACTTATATGCGCATGCTACCATCCGCCCTCTTACGGATGGGAAAGTGCGTTTTGTACATGTCAATGAAAATATTGTTGATGAGTTTGATGCGGCCGGCCAACTACCGCTCGACGGGCATCTGCTTCTTCAGCGGGGTATTTATAATTCGATTGTCTCGAAATACAATAACGGACAACCTCTCTCTTTGGAATTGACTACGTCGATGGACGTACCTTCCGGGTCGGGGCTTGGCACATCGTCTACCCTGGTGGTAGCTATTTTAGGCGCTTATACGGAATGGCTGAAACTCCCTCTGGGGAAATATGACATCGCCCATTATGCCTATGAGATAGAACGGATATACCTGCAAATGGCAGGCGGTAAACAAGACCAGTATGCCGCCACGTTCGGGGGCGTGAATTTTATGGAGTTTCTGGAGGACGATAAGGTGATTGTGAACCCGCTCCGGATTAGTTATGATATTTTGCAGGAGTGGGCGATGAATACCGTTCTTTTTTACACAAAGCAGCAACGTGTTTCCGGGCATATTATCGCAGAGCAGGTAGAAAATGTAAAAAAGAAGAACGAATCGCTGGAAGCCATGCACAAGGTAAAAGAAGAAGCGTTCCGTATGAAGAATTGCCTTTTGCGCGAGGAACTTTGGGAACTGGGTAAAGCGCTTAACGTAAGCTGGGCGAATAAAAAGAAAATGGCCCGGCATATCTCCAATGCGTTTATTGACCATATCTATGAAACGGCTATGCGTAACGGAGCGTTGGGCGGCAAAATATCCGGCGCGGGCGGAGGCGGGTTTATGTTCTTCTATTGCCCGGGAAATGCGTGTTACAACGTGGCGGAAGCATTAATGAAAATGAAAATAGGAGATGTACAACCGTTTGAATTTTCAAAAAAAGGATTAACAACATGGACAGTAAAGCAACAATAAAGCAACCGGGATGGAAACGATTGTCTTAGCCGGAGGGATGGGAACCCGTTTACAGAGCGTTGTGTCCGATGTTCCCAAATGTATGGCTCCCGTGGCGGGAAGGCCTTTTCTTTATTATTTACTTGCTGCGCTGGAAAAGGCCGGTTTTGGCCATATCATTTTATCGTTGGGCTACAAACATGAAGCCATAGAGGAATGGCTGGACACACTCTCATTCTCTATGCGGATATCCTTTGTAATAGAAAAGGAACTGCTTGGGACGGGAGGGGCCGTCAGGTATGCTCTGTCTCAAGCAGAAGAGCCGGATGTCTTTATCCTCAACGGAGATACGTTCTTAGAAGTAGATTATGCCGGTATGCTGGAACTGCATCGACAAACAAAAGCAACGGCAACTTTGGCGCTCAAACGGATGGAAAAGTTCAGCCGGTATGGCGTAGTGGAAGTAGATGATATATCGCACCGTATTATGCGTTTTCTTGAGAAACAATATTGCGAGTCGGGTTTGATTAACGGGGGAACTTATTTGATAAAGAAAGAAGCGCTAAACTTGTTTCCTGAAAAATTTTCATTGGAAAAAGCCTTCTTTGAAACAAAGGTATCAGACGGCGCCCTCGCCGGTTTCTTATCAGACGGCTATTTTATTGACATAGGGATTCCCGAAGATTACGCCCAAGCTCAGAAAGATTTCAGGGATGGAAAATATAAGACCGTATAATACGCTGTTTTTAGACAGAGACGGCGTAATCAATATTCAGCGGAAAGGTGATTATGTAAAGTCTGTTGATGAGTTTGTTTTTATAGAAGGATCGCTGGAAGCGCTGAAAATCCTCTCGCCTTTATTTACATATCTGATTATCGTAACGAATCAACGGGGAGTGGGAAGAGGTTTGATGACTTTAAAGCAATTAGACGAAATCCATACCTTTATGCTTCGCATGATTACATCGGAAGGCGGCAGGATTGATAAGATTTATTGTTGCCCGGATATCAACGCAGACAGTATAAACCGGAAGCCGAATATCGGGATGGCCTTGCAGGCGAAACGTGATTTCCCCGGAATAGATTTCTCAAAAAGCCTGTTGGCCGGCGATAGCATCACGGATATGCTCTTTGCCGAAAAGGCCGGTATCCCGGCTATCCTGATAGGAAACAAATACAAACCGCACGAAATTGCCCATCTCAAAATACGGAAACAGTATGCGGATTTGCTTACCTTTGCTAAACATTTAGAAGAAGATTGATTTATGAAAATCGCGATGCTATCTACCTTCTACCCGTTTCGCGGTGGAATAGCCCAGTTTAACGCCAACTTGTATGAGGTATTAAAAAAGGAGAATGAAGTCTTGCCGTATACCTTCAACAGGCAGTATCCGGATTTTCTTTTTCCGGGTAAGACGCAGTATGTAACAGCCGGCGACGATGCGCTTCCTGTCGGAAGTATACCTGTCCTTGATACCGCCAATCCCCTTACTTACCTGAGTGCGGCAAAGCAAATAAAAAAGGAACGCCCCGATATCTTACTGATGAAATATTGGATGTCTTACTTCGCCCCGTCTTTGGGAACTGTTGCGAATCGCGTAGGGAAAAACGGAACAACAGTAATCACTATCTTAGACAATGTAATACCTCACGAACAAAAGTTCTTTGATAAAGCGTTGACTACCTGGTTTCTTAAACAAAACGATGGTTTTATCGCCATGAGCGAAGCCGTGCGGAATGATTTGTTATTACTGCACCCTAAGGCTAAATCAATTCTTATGCCTCATCCGTTATACAATCATTTTGGAGATAAGGTGGATACTGCAAAAGCGAGGGAGGCCTTAGGGATAGATATCCATAAAAAGACAATCCTGTTTTTTGGTTTGATACGCGATTACAAAGGATTGGATTTATTGATTGATGCAGTAAGCCTGTTGGACAACAGCTATCAACTTATCATAGCAGGAGAAGCATACGGTAGTTTTGATAAATATGATGAACGGATAAAAAAGGCAAACAACCCCGAACGGATAAAGGTATTTAACAGGTATATCAGCGATAAGGAAGTGCCCTTGTTCTTTTCGTCCGCCGACGTTTGCGTGCTGCCCTATCGTTCGGCCACCCAAAGCGGGATAACAGCCATCGCTTATCATTTTGAACTCCCTTTGATGGCAACCGATACCGGAGGCTTGAAAGAAAGCATCGGGAAACCCGGAGTAGGATTAATGATCCCGGAAATAAGCGCAACATCTATCGCCGAAACCATCCAACAGTTCTTCCATAAGGATAAAAATATATTTATATCAAACATCCGGAGAGAAAAAGCCCTCCTCACTTGGGAATACTTTGCCGAAACGCTTTTGTCCTTTGCAAAAGAATTGTGATCTCTTCAGCCGGGAAAAGACAGGGAGCGAAAGAAAAAAAGTTATTACGATACCTTCAGTAAATCATTACGATGACTTCACCAAACCATTATGATGCTTTTACTAAACCATCATAATGGTTTACTGAAGTTTTCGTAATGATTTACTGAAGACATTGTAATGATTTTTTTTGCTAAACTCACCCGTATAAATGTATCTTCGCATCTATAAGTTGAAGTTCAGTCACATCCAATCACGCTCCGTCACCTGTTCAGTCACACTTATCTATTGGAATATAAGAGCCTTATGTGAAATGTGACTGAAAACGACGAAAAAAATAAAGTTTTTGTATGCGCTATGCCGCGTAACGTATAGACAGGATTATCTTTTTGTGTCTCTGCAATCACTTCTTCTTTTGCAGGCGATGGTAATAATTCCTTTTCAGCGTTCTGTAAATCTTCCAAATATTTGCTGTAAACAAGTAGCTTTATAATATCAGAGAAGTAAGGCAGTGATTCATCATACGAAGTCGGATTTTCAAGATATAACTTATCCTCAAAACTATCGTATGGGAACGCAATGTATTTTTTACGTTCGACAATTGTGAGGTTTTCATAGAAAGAAGTTTCCCAAAGAAAATTAGGTGTGTGCCATTCGAAGGCAAAAGATTTAAGAGCAGGTGATTTTTGATTGACAGATACAAGTTCTTCGGTTATCCTGAAAATCTCTTTTCGGATATAGTCGGTGCGTTGCTCGGCATTGAGATAAGCCTTTTTCATAGAAAACGCCTCTTTGACAGCATTGTAATCATGTTTGGTACATCTGTCAATGACTTCTTGAAGTAATTCGAACTGTTTTTCAATCATTTGGCATACTTATTTATCCTGCAAAGATACGCACGAATATGTTTTTAAGGAGAAAAAAGAGGAAAAACCGAAGAAACAGATAAGATTGTCTTAATAAAGCATAAAAATGAATAACCCAAAATCAAATAAGTACATGTTATTCTTGTTTTCGTTAACCAGTACACATTTAGTACACTTTATTACAAAGAAAAAGCATGATAATCAGTCGATTATCATACTTTTGAAGTACCCAGAGCTGGTTTTGACAAGTCCAAAATCAGCAAAATAAACAAAATCGTAAACAGCTGATAATTATTTGATACACAGCCATAAACGATTGTTTTTGATTGGGTCTGTTTGGATGCCATTTTAGCACTTTTTGAAAAATGCGGACAAATTGCGGACACGCGATTAGTCTAATTAAATGCAAATGAGTATCTTTGCCGAAACAAAAAAAATCAACAATGGCACAGACCAATTTTAGTCTTGGGAAAACAGTCAATAATGCGGGCGAATCTGAAATAAGTTTGCGCTTGTATGTATCTCGTGATGTTCGTATCCGAGTTGGTTCAGGCATATGGGTTGATCAGAAACGCTGGGGCAAGAAGAACGATATAAATATCCCTCTTATTCCCGGAGAAGAAAGGGATTTGTTGCTTGAAAAAAGATCTAAACTCAAAGCTTTGACTGATTGTTTAGAAAACATCATAAATACGAGCGAAGATAAAACCGCAATCACTCGTGAGGTAATAGAGAAAGAAATAAAGAAGTTTCATAAACCTACTCGAAAATCCATTGTTCCGGTAGAAGAGTCTTTCTTCGATGTTATGGAGAAATACCTCTCCACTCATAAATTATCAGAACCTCGCAAGAAAAATTTCAAAGTCATTATTCGTAGCTTACGTCGCTTTGAATTATACTGGAAGAAAGAAGGGCATAGAGGATATAGATTATCTTTCGCCAACTTATCTTTAGAAGTCTTGCATCAAATTGAAGATTTCCTCGGTAACGAAAAAGAAGCATTCTTAAAATACCCAGAAATATACGATAAGATTCCCTACTCTACTAAGGTTGCAGTAAAGACGCCAAAACGAAAGCGTCCGCCTACTTTAGACAAGGATGGCAACGAAGTCCCTAAGGGGATGCCTAAATCTCGTGGGCAAAACTCGGTGGCAGATATGATGCTTCGTTTCCGCAGTTTCATTATATGGGCAAATGACAATGACTATACAATAAACAATCCGTTTAAGCATTTTACAATCGGAGAGATAGTCTATGGAACGCCCATCTATATTAGCAATGAAGAAAGAAATAAGCTATTGGAAACGGATATGTCTGATAACAAAGAATTGGAAACCCAACGAGATATTTTTGTTTTTCAGTGCTTGATAGGTTGCAGGGTAAGTGATTTATATAAGATGACCTACAAGAGCATTATTGATGATGCTATCGAATACATTCCGAGAAAAACAAAGGAAGACAGAGGTATAACTGTTCGTGTTCCATTGAGTGATACCGCCAAACAGTTAATTGCTAAATACAAAGATCACGACAGAAGTAATCTTTTCCCATATAACACCGAACAGGATTATAATCGTAAAATAAAAGAAGCTTTCAAGAGAGCAGGACTGGATAGAATGGTTACTGTTCTTGACCAACAGACCCGCGAAGAAGTTCAAAGACCATTGTATGAAGTTGCCTCTTCACACATGGCAAGACGTAGTTTTATTGGAAATATCTATAAAAAAGTAAAAGACCCTAATTTAGTTGGAGCATTAAGCGGACATAAAGAGGGAAGTAAAGCTTTTGCTCGATACAGGGCTATTGACGATGATATGAAGAAAGAATTAATCAGCATGTTAGAATAAATGTGTACTTTTGCCCTAAATTCCAAGATATTATGATTTCAAAAGAAGAAATAAGTATCCTATTAAAAGATATAGAGAACGAAAGAGTTGAAAGAACTATTTCGACAAATGATACCGATAAATTTGCTAAAGCTATTTGTGCTTATGCAAATGACCTTCCCGATAAAAAGCTACCCGGCTATCTGATGATTGGTGCTTATGATGACGGGACTTTGTCCGGATTAGAAGTAACAGACAGACTTTTGAGAAATCTTGCTGGATTACGTGCTGACGGCAATATACAACCCAAACCTGCCTTAATGGTTGAAAAAGTTTCTTTACCGGAAGGAGATATAGCAGTAGTAGAAGTTTTACCGAGTAAAATTACTCCGGTCAATTATAAAGGAACAGTGTATGTCCGAATTGGAGCGAGAAAGAGCGAAGCCAATGAGGAAGAAATACGCATTCTTCGTGAGAAAAGTGAAGTAAAATCCCCCACTTACGATACAACGCCCTGTTTGCATAGTACAATTGATGACTTGGATTTGGATTTATTCAAGAAAGAATATCTGCCCAAATTTGTGGATGCTCATATTATAGAAGGAGACAAACGAGATATAAAACAACAATTAGCTTCCTTGAAATTATTTGATATAGTTCAAGATTGCCCGACCGTTGCAGGTATATTGTTGATAGGCAAAGACCCGAAACACATTCTTTTTGGCGCGTACATACAATATGTTGAGTTTGCAGGAAAGAGCATTACTTCAAGAGTTATAAATGAAAGGCAATTTTCTGGAAATCTAATTACGCTGTTAAAAGAAATCGACTACTTTATCAAATATACGATTCAGAAACAACGTCCGGTATTTGTTACGGTCTTACGGGAAGAAATGAGAATTAATTATCCTTATGAAGCTATCCGAGAGTTGGCGATGAATCTCATTATGCATCGAAATTATCAAACAAATGCACCTGCCAAGTTCTACGAATATTCTGACAGGATAGAATTAGATAATCCTGGAGGTTTGTATGGTAAGGTACAACCTGAAAATTTTCCGAACACTAATGACTATCGTAATCCGGTTATTGCCGAAGCAATGAAAGTGCTTGGATATGTAAACCGTTTCAATCGTGGAGTAAATATGGTACAGGAAATACTTGAAGAGAATAAGAATGGACAGGCAATTTTCGATTTCAAAGATATTTCTACATTCAAAGTAACGGTTATGAATGCCGACCCTAAAACAGAGAATGATACAGAAAATGAAGCAGAAAGAAGCAGAAAAGAAGCAGAAAACGGTATAAGTGGAGCAGAAAATGAAGCAGGAAATGGTGCAGAAAAAATAACTTCAAGACAAACAGATATTCTCAAATTAATCAAAGAAGATAATAGTCTATCAAGAGATGCTATATCTAAACGCTTGAGTATTAGCGAATCTTCTGTGTATCGAGATATAGAAAAGCTCAAAAAGACAGGTAAACTTGAACGTATTGGTGGCGACAAAGGTGGCTACTGGAAAATAAAATAACCTTTGACATGGATTACCGTAAAATCAACAGCCATATAGTTTTACTACTGATAGTTTTTATTGTCGGTCTGACAATAGCTATGCTTAGCAGGTTGATTGTGCTTGATAAAGGATTTGATGCCGGAACAGCAAATCTAACTTTTATAATCATTTTTGGCGCATGCATTATTGGTTATCTGATTATCTTGGGGACATTGGCACATACCGTCATTCCGTGGATTATGAAGAAGCTACCGAAAAAGAAATCAATCCCGGTAGTCATTCAAAATACTATTTCCGATGAAACAATCATTAAAGTATCTTTCACCGGTTATGATGAAAATATAGCTCCTTCCCGGACTTCTGCTATCTTACGTACAAAAAGAATATGAAAGATATGATTCAAAAGAGTTGTGGTT
>JAIRKZ010000114.1 GCA_031259845.1 Tannerellaceae bacterium
CGTAATGCACTCGCATCAGTCTCTCTGCCTGCTCTGAATAACCTGTGTCCATTTCTATGTATTTTGTTACGCTATTATAATGAAAACTTTGGGAGCTTATTTTAACAAGCTTTCTTACAGGATTTGTTTTTTGTTTTCAACCACAAACTTATAACCTTTTTCTTTTCCTACCTCTTTTATTGCTCTAATATTTTGTATGACAGCTAATTTATCCTACAGAGGAATTTTGTCGTACACCCCTTTTTTATCTATGAAAGACTTGTTATTGCAGAATTGTTACCCAGCCGTAGGGGTCGGGTTCGTCTCCGCATTGAATGGATTTTAGTTTATTGTATAATTTTTCGCAGATTGGGCCCGGTTTTCCGTCTTTTGAGAAAACGTATGATTTGTGCTCGTCTAAATCGTCTATTTGTGAGATGGGGGTGATAACGGCGGCTGTTCCACATTCGGCGGCTTCTTCTAAAGTAGCCAGTTCTTCTACTTCAATTGAGCGGCGTTCTACGTTCAATCCCATATCTTTAGCTAATTGTTGCAGGCTTTTATTGGTTATGGAAGGCAGTATGGAATTTGATCCGGGGGTGATATAGCTATTGTCTTTTATACCAAAGAAGTTGGCGGGGCCGCATTCGTCGAGGTATTTCTTTTCTTTCGGATCAAGGTATAGCACGGCGGCGTATCCGTTTTCCTGCGCTTTTCTTCCGGCAACCAAGCTGGCGGCATAATTACCTCCTACCTTGATTGTTCCGGTTCCCAGCGGAGCGGCACGGTCGTAACCACGCATAATACAAACAGGCGCCGGTTTAAATCCGCTTTTGAAATAGGGGCCTACGGGCGTAACAAATACCAGGAACATATATTCCGACGCCGGAGCTACTCCCACCTGCGCTCCCAATCCTATCAGCAACGGGCGAATATAGAGAGAGGCCCCGCTTCCGTAAGGAGGAACAAAACGTTCATTTAATTTCACTACCTTACGTACAGCTTCTTCAAACTTTTCTACCGGAAATTCAGCCATAACGATGCCCCGGCTTGAGGCTTGCAGCCGTTTCCCATTTTCATCCATACGAAATACGCGAACCTGTCCGTCTTTTCCACGGAAAGCCTTAAGCCCTTCAAAGGCTTCCTGCCCGTAATGAAGGCAGGTGGCCGCTATATGAATCGTAAGAAGTTCCGAAGAGCTTACTTCTAATTCTCCCCACTTGCCATCACGATAATAGCATCTTACATTATAATCGGTCTTCATATATCCGAACGAAAGTTCAGACCAATTGATAGCATCCATAAAATTCAATTTATTAAATTAGACCCACAAAAATAATCTATTCCAAAGGATAATTACTACATTTGCCTTGAAATTTAAGCACATCAACGATGAAACGACGTATTTTCTTAAAAGCATCAACACTAAGCTGCATCATGCTTTTTGCCTGTAATAAGAAACAAACGGATAAATATACGCATTATCTCGAACCGGAAGTAGGGAAAGAAACAACCCTCGAAGGAGAAATTATTCATGTGTGCCCTGTTGAAGGAAAGAAAATGAAACTGCGTCTTTCAGACGGCGAAATCATTTGCGTATTGCCTGCCGCTACCGGTAAGCCGTTCGCCAAAACACAATGGGACCGGAAAAAAGTAAGAATCACCGGCCCCTTGCAAGAGGCGCAACTCCCAAGAACTGCCATCGTAGCGAATTATCAAGACAAAAAGCTCCTGTGCCATATCGACCATTCGCCTTGTACAGATATCAAATGGATAGAAAACCGCTGGAAAGACGGGTCGGCTGAAAGGTTGCTGGAAAGGGATAATGAAAATTTACAACAAAGAATGTACGAAACAAAACTGAACTATGTGCAGATTTTTTCAATCACTGCCAATCAGATTGTTGAGGCTTAAAAACAACCGGGATGCGCGTAATTGAACAGTTGAATAACAGCAGGAATACGGCTTTTTCTTTCGAAATACTTCCTCCCTTAAAAGGAAACAGTATCCATAAAGTATATTCCGTAATTGATAAGTTGCGGGAATTTGACCCGAAATACATTAATATAACCTCGCATCACAGCGAATTTATATATAAAACGTTGCCGGACGGCACTTACCAACGGGTGAATATCCGTAAGCGCCCAGGCTCTGTTGCGATTGCTTCGGCCATTCAAAATAAATATGGAATCACCGCCGTTCCGCACATTATATGCAAAGGATTCACGAAGGATGAGACAGAGTATGCCTTAATCGACCTGAATTTCCTGGGAGTTTATGATTTGCTTTTACTGCGGGGAGATACAAAGACGCTTGACCCTAATCAGGATAAAAGCCAGTATCATACGTATGCAACTGAGCTACAGGAACAGGTGAACAACTTTAATAAAGGCGTGGCTGTAGACGGCTCCACATTCGAGGCAAACGAAACGCCTTTTTCTTACGGGATGGCCTGTTATCCGGAAAAGCACGAAGAGGCTCCCAATATGGAGTCGGACGTTTATTATGCCAAAATGAAAGTAGAGAATGGGGCGGATTACTTAGTGACCCAGATGTTTTTCGATAATGAAAAATATTATGCCTTTGTAGATCGTTGCCGTAAAGAAGGAATAACGGTTCCTATCATACCGGGAATTAAACCGATCGTATTTAAGAATCAACTAACGGTTCTTCCTAAAATATTCCGGTCTGATATACCGGAGCCTTTAGCCGCCGGGCTTCGTACATGTAAAACAGACAGCGACGCCAAATCCATCGGTATTGAATGGTGTAAAGAGCAATGCAGGGATTTGATTGCGCACAATGTGCCAAGTTTGCATTTCTACACATTCATGGCAGTAGACAGCGTTTGGCAGGTAGCGAAAGAGGTTTATTAATCTTCTCTCTTTTTCAGAATATCTTTTATATGGTTCTTTAGTATGTAAAAAGCCGGGTCGGCCATAGCGCCATGATCGTAGCCGTCAAGTTCGTACAGATAAACGTCTTTATGCCCTGCCACTTTCATCATGCGCCAGAAATAGGCGTTTTCTTCATAGCGTCCAAGCATCTCCATTTCCCTGTCTCCCGAAACAATCACTAAGGGAGGAGCATCCGCACGCACATAATAAAGCGGGGCAAACTCATCAATAGCCGGTTGCGTATCTTTCATCCCTTTAGACCGGCGATACGCAAAATGCGTGATCGCCTGGCCGCTAAAAGGGATCAGGCCGGCAATCCGGTCCGCATCTATCCCATAGCGGGCCAGCCATCTTTTATCCAATCCTGTCAGCGTGGCCAGATAGCCGCCCGCCGAATGTCCTGCCACAAATATTTTTTGCGTATCTCCCCCGTATTTGCCTATTTCATTAAAAGTCCAGGCTACCGCAGCAGCGGCGTCATCTACACAATCCGTTAGTTGCGCCTCCGGCAGTAAGCGGTAGTTTACGGCAATAACAGCCAGGCCAGACTGCTTTAACTGTTCGGGAATAAACTTTTCTCCCCCCGACAGTCCCCCTCCATGAAACCATACAACGGTTGGGAAACCTGTTACACCCTCCGGATAATAAATATCCGCTTTACATCTTTCTGCAGCATATAAATCATTCGCTGCCTGCCTGTAGGCAATATCATTGACGGTTCTGTAATTCCCGGGCTGGGAAACTATCGAATTGACCGATAATAAACAGCCTAATAGTAATACTATCTCTTTCATTGTATATATGTAGTTAGTTTCTTTACGAAAAGAATTGAATAGAAAACACGTACTTTTGCCTGCAAGCATACGATATTTCTTCAATCCGTATTCCAAAATAACTTTTTTTCAGAACACAACTTTATAATGAATCTCATTGCCGCACTTGGAGCCTCAACACGGGCAATTGGTTTTGTTCTGATCCGGTGTTTTTATCCAAAACTCCCTATAAACAAAAAAGCCGTCCGGGTAAAATCCTGAACGGCTTTTTATCATTAAGATAAGTTGGCAGCTACCTACTCTTCCACATGTATTGCAGTACCATCGGCGTAACCGGGCTTAACTTC
>JAIRKZ010000019.1 GCA_031259845.1 Tannerellaceae bacterium
ACATAAGATAAAATAACTGCTCATACCGTTTGCTACTTATCAAAATGGCAACAAATATAGCAAAAACAAAGAAAGCGTACGTCCTTTCTCCTTGATTAAAATAACAAATCCCAGTTGAACTTAATCAACTGGGATAAGTGAATAGAGAGGTTCCTGGCGGATTCGAACCGCCGTAGACGGTTTTGCAGACCGGCGCCTAGCCACTCGGCCAAGGAACCGTTTGAGACACATGCGCCTCTTTTTGTGACTGCAAAGTAAACCAATCTTTTTTAATTACACAAGTGTATCTTTCTTTTTATCGTGTCAGATGATGGAATGCTCTTTGGTGAATGTTATTATTTCGTCGATATAGCTGAAGGCGAGACCGGTTACCGTATCGGCGCAACCATAGTAGATTGCTATCCGGCGTGTGGCCGGGTCGTGGAGGGCGGCGCACGGGAATACAACGTTCGGAACGTCTCCTACACATTCGTATGTTTGCCGGGGTGATAACAGGTAAGGGCCTGAGCGGAATTTTACGTTCCAGGGCTTTTCCAAATCCAGGATAGCGGAACCCATGCTGTATACGTATCCGTTGCAGGAGAGTAATACGCCATGATAGAGGAGTAGCCAGCCTTCGGAGGTTTCAATCGGGATGGGGCCTGCTCCTATCTTCATGCTTTGCCAGGCGCTGTCTTCAAAGGGTGCGGGAGACATTACATGGCGATGTTTTCCCCAGAAGCACAAGTCGGGGGATTCGCTGTAGAAGATGTCTCCAAAGGGGGTATGCCCGTTGTCGCTCGGACGGCTTAGCATGGCGTAGTGGCCGTTTATTTTGCGGGGGAAGAGTACGCCGTTTCTGTTGAACGGGAGATAGGCATTTTCTAATTGATAGAATGTTTCAAAGTCGAAGGTGTATGCTACGCCGATGGTAGGGCCGTGATAGCCGTTACACCAGGTGATGTAATACCTGTCTTCAATGAAGCAAACACGCGGGTCGTATCCGTATACCCATTTGCCTGTCTCCGGGTCGTTGCTTTGGAACGCTATTTTTGTTTCTTTAATTTCCCAGTTGATAGCATCTTTGCTAAAGCCGGCATGCAGGCGCATTCGCCGGTTAGTGTCGTCGCAACGGAATACGCCGGCAAAACCGTCTTTGAACGGGACTACGGCGCTATTAAACACGCTATTCGAGGTTGGTATGATATTGCGGGGGATAACGGGATTCTGCGTGTATCTCCATACTGCATCTTTACAACCTGCCGGGCGTTCTTCCCAGGGTATATGGGGGAGAGCGCCGCCTTTAATCATTAAATCTTTCATCATTTCTTTTCTTTTAAATTTATCTTGGTCATCAGGGCTTCATATTCGTGTTCTTCCCTGTTCATTTTGTCGTACCAGTTCTTTTTCAGGATTAGGGTGGTGATACCCAAAATAAGGATAGAGGTGAGGAGCGGGTATCCTTCTTTTATTACGATGTACATGGGGATGATGGTAAGGCAGGATTGCCATACAATGCCTGTAGCTACGTTAAACATGTCGCGCTTAAAGTTTGTATTCTTTTTCACTTCCGGATAGCGGGCGATGGCTTTGGCGGCAATGGGGTGCCAAAATCCCCAGGGGCGTACGCGGATATAGAAGTTTATCAGCGTCTCTTCGTCTACGGGCTTCGTGGCCAGTGTCCCTGTGATACAGCCGATGAGGGAGACAAGCATTAACAGGGGGAAATAATACAGCGGCAAGGTACCGGGGAAGAATTGCGGAACAAGCATCGCGGCAAGAATACCGGCCAGCATTCCCCAGAAATAGCCGTTTCCGTTGAAGCGCCACCAGTGCCATTTCAGCATATTGGCGGCAATATAGCCTCCATACAGCGCCGATACGATCCATTGCAGCACCGAGTTGATATTTTCTACAAAGAAGCCTATCACCGTACTGGCCGCTACTACCAGTAATGATATAATGTAGCTGGCCCGTATCTGAATCCTGGCCGGAGCCTGGGGGTTAAAGTATTTCAGGTAGACGTCGTTCACGAGGTAAGCCGGCGCGGCATTTACCGTAGAGGCAAACGTAGACATAAAGGCTGCCAGCAGGCCGGCCAGTAACAATCCGGTAAGTCCCACAGGGACGAACTCGCCGATAGCCCGGGGCAGTATCGTTTCAAAATCAATTGCCGGGCCCATCGCCCGGAAATCTTCACTAAAGAAAACGATTGCCAGCACGGCAAATCCCATTATCATCAGGTAGCGGGGTACCAGTAATATAACGGGTACAGAACCGCTCATCAGGGCGGCTTCTTTCGGGCTTTTACAGGCCAGTATCTTCTGCATGTCATAATTGGGCGCCGGCCCGGCCATACTGAGGAAGATGCCTTTGAACAGCATCATCATCACAAAGATGGCAAATAGTCCATACTGGTCTGCCGCTATCTTGTCCATAACAGAAGGTAGCAGGTTACTCCAGTCAAGCCCTATCGACCAGCCGAAGAAAGGCGTATCCCAGCCTTCCGGCACATGGGCCGCCAGCATCTCCGGGCTTACTTTCAGCATGGCGATAATGGCTATTATAATACCGGCCACCGTCATAATGCCAAACTGCACCACATCCGTCCATACAATGCTAAGCATACCGCCCAGCATTACGTAAAAAGTAGCTATCGCCGTAAAGAATATACCGTATACATGCGGAACATATTCGGGGGCAATATCGAAGGGCACATACTGTGACACCACTTCCCAGGGGAAGAATATCTCCATAAACTTACCGATGCCGATAAAGCCATAACTAAGGAATCCCAACACGCCTATCACGGCATATATTACAACGATTGTATGCGAAAGATTAGCCCCCCTGCCGTAGCCAAAGCGGGTACGAATCCACTCGGCCCCCGTCAGCACATTGGAGCGGCGCAACCATACGGAGAGATAAATCATCAGGAACACCTGGTTGAACACAGGCCACAGCCAGGGCACCCAAAGGCTTTTCAAACCATAGACAAAGGCCAGGTAAACCATCCACATCGTTCCCGATATATCAAACATCCCGGAAGCATTAGACAGACCCAACATATAAAAGGGAAGCGATTTGCCCCCCAGGAAATAGGAGTCGAGATTCCTGGCCGCCCGTTTCTTCAACATCAAGCCGATAACAACCATCGCTATCAGGTAAACAACGATTATGAGTACGTCAATCAATTGGAGTTTCATGATATTATTTATATAGAATTACGTTTTCCGGAGGCAAAGATAATAAAAAAGCAATAGCGTCCTAACGCAGTTACGTACCCTGCGCACGCTTCACCGCGCGGAGGGCTTGGGCGCATCCCCCTCCGGGCGGGGGCCGGGGGCCGGGCTTTCCGGTGTGCCACGAACGAGTTTCCGGGTGAATAACAGAAGTTCGGCGCTTCGTGAGAGATGAGGGCAGGTCCCTCGGAACCGCCTTACAGGAGGAGGTTTCAAACCGCGGCATGCGGCTTTAGTCAAAAGCGATGGTAGTGTGCAACGTCCGAAAAGTCTGTCAGGAGGCAGGCAGGTAACCATGTAAAAGGTGAATGCAAATGAACCGTTGATGAGGTACCGAAATACACAGGATGATGTCAAAACCGAACCGCCGTAAAGGGTTCGGGATAAGCTAAGGGGAAACCTGTTTACCGCCCTGGCGGCATCCGGTATAAAGACGGCACGAGTTACATGGAGGCTCTTACGGGGAACGTGGGAACCTGTACAGAGATGTTAAGGAAAAAA
>JAIRKZ010000027.1 GCA_031259845.1 Tannerellaceae bacterium
ACAGCAAACAAAGCTCCGGTGACAGCAAACAAAGCTCCGGTGACAGCAAACAAAGCTCCGGTGACAGCAAACAAAGCTCCGGTGACAGCAAACAAAGCCCCGGTGACAGCAAACAAAGCTCCGGTGACAGCAAACAAAGCTCCGGTGACAGCAAACAAAGCTCCAAGGGTGACCCCCAGGCTCCGGGTCTCGACCCCCAGGGCCGGGGGGGCGTCCATAAAGGCTGGCGGGTTAACCCGCCAGGCCCGCCTGTCGGCAGCGAAGCCCCGATTCGCCGCCGTAACCTCTCAACCGGTTTAAATCTTTTAAACCTTTTAAACGTTTTAACAAATACGAATAGCAATCATTAAAAAAGTACTTTATGAGTGCAACGAGAGACTGGCTACCGAGAAGCCTTGAAAAAAAGTATCAACTGATGGTAAGGGAAGTAGTCCCTTATGTAGACACGAACCGCGTGAAGTTCGCCATGGGGGCGGATACGACCGTGGGTAAATGGTATGACGACGAATTTACCCTCCTGGCCTACAACCCCTTTGCCGAAGCCTACGCCAGCTGGATTGACAAGTCCAAGCGCACCCCCGTGGTGATTATACAGATGCGCGACGCCGAGAAAGTAGCCGACCCCTACTTCCGCGAGCTGTATCGCGCGCTGAAAGCCAACCCCAAGGTAACCAACGCCGACCTTGAAGCCATGGGGCTGCCCATACGCACAGACCCGCAACACAAGCCGGCGCCCGTGGCCGATACGGTGCCCGAGTTCGGCATCGTCCCCCTCACCGGCCATCGCCTGAAGATAGACTACTATCCCCAGGGCGAAACCCACAAGAAAGGCAAACCCGCCGGACAGCATGGCGTGGAGATACGCTGGGCCTTCTCTGAAGAGCCTGTACACAATGCCGACCGGCTCAGCAACTCCTCCTTCGACACCGGCTCGCCCGCCATCCTCACCTTCACCGGAGATGACAGCGGACGCACCGTCTACCTGGCCCTCCGCTGGGAGAACACCCGCGGCGAAAAAGGCCCCTGGAGCGACATAGTTACCGTAAAAGTACCTTGAACCGCTTTAAAGAAGAACAATATGTTTGAACAAAAAAAATGTTTGAATTGCGGCGCAAACCTCTCTGTCAATACAAAAGTTGGGGATTACTGCCCGGCATGCGGCGGAAGGTTTGCAGGAGAGAAAAGGTATTCATTTCAAGACGCGCAACAAAAGCCGCTCACGGGGTCGGCCAAAGTTATCGTTCGTACGGCGGGTATCCTTTTCTGTATCGGAATATTGTTCAAAGTTGTTGCCGTTATCGGCGCCGACGAACCTCTCATCAGACTTTTCGCAGCCCTCGCGGTTGGTCTTGTCGGCCTTCTTTACATGATTCATCTTATCATCTCATTTGTGAAGAAATCAGGGAAGCACAAATGAACATCCCCATGGCACACAGACGCCCCTCCCCCCCTCTGTGTGCCATTTTACGGTATATGCGCAGCGCTGTGTGTGCAGGTATTAAAAGCGTGGATATGTCAAATTATTCCCCCGTTTATGACAATATGTTACGAATATGTTTCCAATATGTTCCCTTAATGTATTAATTTAATCTATATTTGTACCGTCTAAATAGATTTATTAACTAAAGGGATAGCATTATTCAATTCATGATACACCGGATTATACAGGATAAAACAGCCAACATCCATTATCTTTTTCATAAAAACGAATTGTCAGACGAACTGGTTATCTTTCTGCATGGAGCCTTTGCCGACCATACGTCGTTCAAGGGGCAGGAAGAGGCTTTTACGCCGCGTTATAACGTAATATTCATTGACCTGCTGGGGCATGGACTGTCTAACGTGTGTACGGTGAAAGACCGGATAGACGCTACGCCCGAACAGTTGAAGCGAATCATGGAGGTGGAAAAGTTTGACAGGGCGCATATCGTAGGGGTTTCCCTCGGCGCGCTGCTGGCACAGTATTTTGCGCTGAAGTATCCCGCCCTGGTAAGTTCCGTAGTGGCTACGGGAGGATACGATATTAATAACAGGAATGAAGAAGCAGGCAGGGCGCAGAAGGAATCTGTTAAAAAATGCCTCTGGCTGGCGCTTACGTCTATGGACAAGTTTCGCCGCTTTGCAGCCGGGCAGGCAGTGCACCGCCCCGAAAATAAGGAACTGTATTACCGGATGGCCCAGGGGTTTGTACGCAAATCGTTCATAGGCATGACAGGGCTGAGAAAAGTGGTATGCGAACGGAAAGATGTTTCCTGCAGCTATCCTCTTCTTCTCCTTTGCGGGGAGCTCGACACGGATTTGGCCAAAAACGCTTCCCTGCAATGGCATCGCAGCGCGCCCGGAAGCCGCTATTGCCTAATCCCCGGCGCCGGGCATACGGCCAATATGGATAACCCGGAGGCTTTCAATGAAACCGTTCTGGGCTTTCTGTCCCGTACGCCGCGCCCGCCCCGTACGCCGCGCCGGTAATGCCCCGAAAGCCGCTAAAGCAGTACGCCCCGGCTGCTTATGGCTGCCAGGGCGCGTCTCCCTCAAGTCTGTATGCTTTACAGCGTAGTCAGTTTCAAATTCTTCCAGGCTACTTTTATGCCTCCTCCATCGTGTATCTGAAGGGCGATACGTCCCTGTCCGGCGCCTATCCTGTCGTCGGTTAAGTCTGCCATTTCCTGGCCGTTCAGCCATGTTTTCACATTATTGCCTTCCACTCTGATACGCATCGTATTCCATTCGCCCATTCGGAGGACAGACTCTTTTTCGTCCGGGATTTGAATAAGCCAGCCCCGTCCGTACGATTCGTAAATGCCTCCGGTATCATGTCCGGGAGGCGCTACTTCTACCTGCCATCCGTTCACCTTTACGTCTTCTTCTATAAAAGAGCGGATAAATACGCCCGAATTGCCATTGGCTTCCTGTTTAAAGTCTACCGAGAGGTCAAAGTCGTTGTAATAGGTGCGCGTGGCCAGGTAGCCGTATTTCCTGTCCGGGCCGCTTTCGCAGACGAGCAGTCCGTTTTGCACATACCACAATTCCGTTCCATAGGCTTCCCATCCGTCCAGGTTTACGCCGTTGAATAACTCTGCCTCAGCCGTTTTGCGGGGAAGCTCCTTTATCTTTATATTACGGAAAGAGGCCGGGTAGCCATGGTCTTGCAGGCAAATCACGCCTTTATGCGCCAGGCCGTATTCGGGGGCGCCGGCCCATTTGCCGCTGTTTTTCCTTTCGAACCAGTCATCCGTCCATGCTTCAAATTCCAGTATTTTCACGCCGTTCATCCAATGTTCCACATGGCCGTTGTCGAACACTATCCTGGCCGTATTCCACTGCCCCGGAGGGTTTACTTTCATCCTGCCGGCTTCCGGGGTATACATGGCATAATCTACGCCCATCTTCTGCCAGGGCTCCAGCCCCTCGAAGTTATCGTCGTCTATCAGCTGATATTCGGGCCCGGTAACGTAAGGCACTGCAAACTGCGGGCGTTCCACCACGTGATACAGCATGCCGCTGTTTCCGCCTTTGGAAAGCTTGAAGTCCCATGAGAGAATAAAGTTTTCATATTGCCTCTCCGTCACAATATAACCGCTTTCGTCGCTCCCCTCCCCTTTAGCCTGGATACAGCCGTTTACCACGTGCCAGGGCGTAGCCAGCGCTGTTCCATTGTAGTCTCTCCAGCCATTTAACGTTTTCCCGTCAAACAATAGCTGCCAGCCTTCTGCGATTTCTTTAGTAGTTAATCTGTTTTGCTTACTCTCTCCTGCGCAGGAAGAAAAGAATAAAGCCGGTAACGCTACAGATAAAACAATAAAAACCGCCTTAACCATTTTTCCTTTCACTGATTCCATGTCTAAATCCCAATTTATGTTTAATTAAAATGCAGGACAAACCTACATAAAAATCCTCATATTTTCAATTTTCATTTTTATATATTTGCACAGTCAAATGATTGTTGTTAAAAAAAAAGCGATACAGAGAGTGATACAGAAAATAGTCAGTTGGTTTTATTTCCCGTTTTTTAAAAAGATAATTCCTTACCATACCTTTCGATATGCCGTTTGCGGAGGGGCAAACACGGCTTTCGACATCTTTCTCTATGCCGTCTTATACAATTTCGTGTTTAAGAAAGACAACGCCGTGCTGGGTTCTATCGTTATACCGCCTTATATCGCCGCCTTCCTGATAGTTTTTCCCATCACCCTCTTTACCGGCTACTGGCTGATGAATAATGTAGCCTTTCATGGATCGCCGCTTCGCAGCAGGACTAAGATGATACGCTACTTTCTTGTTGTCTGCTTCAACCTGGCGGTCAATTACGCCGGGCTGAAGCTATTTGTAGAATATGCCCACTTTTATCCTACTCCCTCCAAAATATTAGTCACCGCTGCCTGCACAGCCATCAGTTACCTTTCTCAAAAACACTTCACCTTCCGCCATCATGACTGCTAAGCAATTACGGCAAGCGCATAAAGGTTCCCCGTATGCTGAATAATAAATACCAGCGCCACTAACAGAGCCAAAACAATGTTCATGATTTTTAAATCGTACCCCACATAACCTGCAAGCATAATCCGCGTAATAGAAACGCCATTAAAGGTTCCTCTCAATTTGTTCCTGCACAATGGCGTCTACAACGGCGATGGCAGTTAAATTCAGAATATCGCGGGTGGAGCTTTCCAGGTCGGTGAAGTGGATTGGCTTATTGAGGCCCATCTGGATGGGGCCAATCGTTTCGCCTACGCCCATTTCGAGCAACAGTTTGCAGGCGCTGTTGGCCGAGCTCAGGTTTGGGAATACCAGTGTGTTGACGTCTTTTCCTTTCAGCCTGCTGAAGGGGTAGGTTTCGTCGCGGAGCTTTTTATTGAGGGCAAAATTGACCTGCATTTCTCCGTCTACTACAATATTGGGATAATTTTTATGCAGATACTCAATTGCATCGTGTACTTTGAGCGGGCTACCCTGTTTGTCGGCGCCGAAGTTAGAATATGAAAGCATGGCTATCACGGGGTTGTGGGCAAAGAACTTTACGGCGTCGTGCGTTAAGCGAACAACGTCTTGTAAAACGCCGGACGACGGATGGCGGTTTATTAATGTATCGGCCACAAAGAACGTTCCTTTTTTACTGATAATAATATTCATGGCGCCGAAATGATTGTAGGAGGGGCGGATACCAACAATCTCTTCGGCCATTTTGGTAACTTCGGAATAGCGGCTGTAAACACCCGTAATAAAGGCGTCGGCTTCGCCCGTCATCACCATCATCATGCCGAATGCATTCCGGTCTACCATCTTTTCGTAAGCTTCGGAGAAGGTAGCGCCGTTTCGCGCATTCTGTTCGGAGAAAATCTGTGCATAGCGGCTTCGCCTGTCGTTTTCGCGGTCGTGGCGGAGATTTACTATTTCGATATCATCGATATTGATATTCTCTTCGGCGGCTATCTTATGCAGGCGTTCTTCATTGCCTAACAGGATTGGCGTGCAAATGCCCTGGGCTTTTGCTTCAATAGCGGCTTTGAGCATATTGGCATGGTTGGCTTCGGCAAATACAACCCGTTTCGGATTTTTACGCGCCATATCCATGAAGGAGCGAATCAGTTTATTATCGTAACCCATCATTTCGCGAAGGTGATTGCCGTATGCTTCCCAGTCGGTAATCGTTTTGCGGGCGACTCCCGACTCTATAGCCGCTTTGGCTACGGCGATGGATACGATTGTAAGCAGGCGCGGGTCTAATGGCTTGGGCAAAATATATTCCCGGCCAAACGTGGTGCGTTCCAATTGGTACGCCGCATTAACAACATCCGGCACAGGTTCTTTGGCCAGCGAAGCAATGGCTTTGACGGCCGCCAGTTTCATCTCTTCATTGATTGCCGTAGAGTGGGTATCCAGCGCTCCGCGGAAAATATAAGGGAATCCCAGTACATTATTTACCTGGTTCGGATAATCCGACCGCCCTGTGGCGAATATAATATCCTTGCGCGAGGCCATCGCTTCCCGGTATGAAATTTCAGGATTGGGATTGGCCAACGCAAACACAATCGGATTCCCGTTCATTGACTGCACCATTTCCCTGGTAAGCACATCGGCTACGGAGAGTCCGAGGAATACGTCTGCTCCGGCCATGGCTTCTCCGAGTGTTTTAACAGTACGCTCCGTGGCAAATTCTTTCTTGGCGCTATTCAGGTCTGTGCGATGAATGGAAAGTACGCCTTTACTGTCGCACATAATGATATTTTCCCTTTTAGCGCCAAGCATCATATAAAGCTTTGTGCAGGATATGGATGCAGCGCCTGCCCCGTTTACAACAATCTTTACCTCGTCTATTTTTTTACCGGTTATTTCGAGTGCATTCAATAGTGCGGCCCCCGAAATGATAGCTGTCCCGTGCTGGTCGTCGTGCATAACCGGTATATCGAGTTCGGCCTTAAGGCGTGTTTCTATTTCAAAACACTCAGGCGCTTTAATATCTTCCAGATTAATCCCCCCGAAAGTAGGCGAAATAGCCTTTACGGTTTGAATAAATTTGTCGATATTTTTTTCATCCACCTCAATATCGAACACATCAATACCTGCAAATATTTTAAATAACAGCCCTTTCCCTTCCATAACAGGTTTTCCTGCCATAGCGCCTATATCGCCAAGCCCCAAGACGGCTGTCCCGTTTGATATAACAGCTACCAGATTCCCCTTCGCTGTGTATTTATACGCATCCAGCGGATTTTTTTCGATTTCAAGGCAAGGCTCCGCTACTCCCGGCGAATAAGCCAGTGATAAATCGGCCTGCGTACTGTATGGCTTGGTAGGAACTACTTCAATTTTCCCCGGTTTTCCCTCCGCATGATACCGGAGGGCCTCTTCTCTTGTCGATTTTGCCATAGACTGTCTGTTTAAATGTTTAAATGTTCATATTAACCCAAATCGGCAGCAAAAGTAACAAATTATTATTTAAACAGATGGTTTGGGTTACAAATAGCAGGTAAATTTATAAAATTGCCAAACTGCCAATCTCTGTCTCCGAATAAAAGGATCAATTAAAGGAATCTTATCAATAGTCCAAATTGTGCATTGCCTACATCAAAAGAATCCCACGGGGAGTTATTGTTAAAATAGAGATTTTTATCATTATCTTTCAGTTCGATTTTTTCTTTTGAGAATAGTCCACCTTTTTCTTCTTTTATCCGAAATATCTTATCAGAGCGTAAATGGATATCATACGAGAAGTACATTTTCATGGAAAATACTCTGCTGATTCTTTTTGATAATGCTATTTGAGGTATAACAGACTTATATTTATATCCATAATCGAATGATATAACTCTTGAATCTATCTTTTTCTCATTGTATTTAAAAGTCATTGGATTATCATATTTACCAAGATCCGAATAATAGTTATTGAAGGAATACATGAGAGAAGCCTCAAAGAATAAAGGTAATCCTGTTCTCTTTATATTTTTACTGAATTCAATTCCTAAATATCTTTCATTTATAGAGATTGATTTATTAAATAAATCGATACTTTCCTGATAGAATACGTCTATATTTTTATTCAGTTTATACCCGAACCTGGTTTGAACGAGAATATTGTCATCTATATTTTTCTGTTTGTGTTTAATTGCAAATAAATTACCCTTAGGATGAAAAGAAATATCATAGTTTACAGCATCTTTCCTTACCTGCCTGTATGATAGCCCGATGTCATAATGGAATCTGGAAAGGACAGATATCAAGTTCATAGCACGGACTGATTTAGCTTTTGTGTGTTCTTTGAATATTTCAGTTGATTCATCTATTGTAAACTGGAATTTAGAGTTAGCAGTATCTACCTTATCAAGAATAGTATAATCAGTCCATCCTTTTTTATTGTATTCGTCTGCCCTTGTTATCAAGGGATCGAAAAACTGTAATTGTTTTTCGTATGGAATCGGATGTATGGAATCACTTTTAATATCAGTTGTAATATATTCAATCGAGGAATATTTTTTTTTTCATTAAACCTTCTGATGTCTTCGTTTTTCGAACGATAGTATTTTAGATACCATTTGCCGTCGATTTCTTCATAAGTCTCATGGAGTGTATTTATTCGCTGTTTAATTTGTGGTTTTACCGACTTTATATTTCTATTTACGTCAAACGATACATAGGCGAGACTTTCTTTATCAAGTATCATCTTTCCGGAAAGAGCGAGAGTATCTCTTGTTATTTTTTGAAAACTAATATCATAAAAACATTTCCCATTCAATGACTTTATTCCATTGAATTTATATTTATAACTTTTAAATTTTTGAGGCTGGGTAAAATCTGCGCGGGATAATACGAAATCATTCTTAATTGTCAGGTAAGCTCCCCCGTAATATAATATCCCGGTATCCCTGATTTTTCTTTTTCTGGATTTAAGCAATTCAACCTGTCCCGGACTATCGCTTGGTTTTTGGTAAGGGTCTTTATAGATGGATAATACAGCTTCTATAAAGTCTGCCTGCTGCTCTTCTTCATTTTGTGTACTTTCCCTGTAAAAACCTTCATATAGCGTGGGGACATTTGGATAATTATTTGGAATATTATTGTATGCTTTTCGTAATAACGTATATAGAGCGCTGTCAGGCATTACATATATTTCTGAAAGGAGGTAGGTTTTAGGCGACAGTTTTATTGTTACCGGTGATTTAATATCCCTAATTAAAAGACTGTCTCCATTAAAGGATATTCCGGTAAAGTACAAGTATTCATTTATGTACTCGCCTGAAATATTTAGTGTGAATTTTCCGTTTTTATCTGAGATAGTACCCGTATGTATATTTTTTAAAAAGATATTTACATCGGGGATACCGCTATCATCGGATTCATTAATAATATTCTCTTTTATAACTTTTGTTTTATATGAAATGTGACTGAAAAAACGAAAAAAATAAAGTTCTTGTAAGAGGTATTTATTTCTTGAAAAAAACCATTATGACGCCTTCAGTAAACCACTATAATGGTTTGGTAAAGACATTATTATGGTTTTTTGAAGATTATATAATGGTTTACCGAAGACGTCATATTGGTTTACTTTTCCTGGAATAGGTTTACGGTTAAAAGTTGGCTATGATTAATTTTATTCGTTTATTTCTTCATAAAAGAAACCAATCTTATCGGGATGATCCATTACTATTGTATTCTTATCAAAATTACGCAACATCCATAAAGCAATGAAGTCGCCAATTCCGCCAAGAATCATACAGCAACCCAGTAGTATGATAGTAAAATCATTGACGATATAAGCTATTATAGTAGGAATAAAACCCAGAATAATTGTCGGCATTAATATGGCGATTCTAAATTGTTGCACATTGATAGCCTCCGAACAATGACAATAAGGAGCCAGCGCTTTCCATTTAATACCGAAATGAACAGATTTAAAACCGCCTTTAGTAAATAAAGCAAAACAGATTCCATGAATTAATTCATGAACAATAATAGCAGAAATTAGAATGATGGCAAACCATATCGGATGTGGAGCGAATGAGTCTGTATGGGAAGCGTCTTTTAGAAAAAAAATATAAGGCGCTAAGATGACAGGCGCTAAGATAAAGGAAAATAGTAGTGCAATTAAGTTAGCCGTTCTAAAACTAATCGTTTTTTCTTTCATATTTATTAGTATTGTAGTTCGCCAAAATTACTTTGGCGAACTATTTTGTTAAAAATCAGCTGTAAATTATTATCTGGCAGAATTCTGACTAGAATAATAGCACATCGCTGCAAGTATAATGCAGCCTACTACAAACGCGACGCTTCCTCCTTCAACGTTTACCATTTCTTCTTCACTCATTTCTTTTATACCACAAGAAATCAAATTTAAATCATTCATAAAAGTAATATTTATTCGTCATTCTACTCTATCAAAGCTTTTCGATATCCGCTTCCTGATATTTAAAGGTTATCAGTCGACCTGTAAAATAATCAATTATTACTTGCAAGTATTTTTGTTTCTTTTACATCAGCAAAATTACGTACAGTTTGTGCAATGGCATTGCACGGAAAGAATTATTTTCAATATTTCCGGATAAAATTGTTTTTTGTTCTCAATTGGATAAGGGGGAGAATATTCATTTTATGATGATTTCTAAATAGTTTGCGTAGTAAAATATTTGTTTCGTATGGTCGTAATTTGCACCGTCTAAAAAACAACAGGGGCCACGGTCTGCAAGATATCTTTAAGACTTTGTTTTTCTCGTTTTTTCAGTCACCTTTCGTCACACCTCCAGTCACATTTGTTTCCTTGAACATAAGCGTTTTATATGGAATGTGACTGAAAAAAAATTAAAAAATAAAGTTTCTGTGAAAGGTATTCATTTCTCGAAAAAAACCATTATGGTTGACTTTGCGCCCTATGAAGTTGTGGAAATCTTGTTTGAAGAACCACGATTTATGATTGAGCCAGACTTAATTGAAATTTCATAATTTCTTTGTTTCGTTCTATTTGTATTTCTATATGCTCTTTATTCGCAAGATAAGTGAGAAAATCCTCTCCTTTGTTACTTTCTACTTTCAGATAAAAGTTTTTGTTGTCAACAGAAAGGACTTTATCTCTTATTTTTAATCCTGCTATTTCTGCCATTCCTCCTATTTCAATTCCTGAAATAATTAAGCCATCTTCTGTTTTTCGAATTTGAAATCCGAATTTATTAACATACGGTTCAAATGTCAAAGAATTGAAATTCTTAACAGGTTGTATGAATAAATGCTCTGAGGATGTTTCTTTTTTGTAGTAACTATATGCTAAAACGAAATTAAACCGATGCATCATCTTGACGCCTACGAGATTTCTATTAATCTTAGCGGAATAAATTAATTGACAATTAGGGACATTGATATCGTTTATTTTAACCTTTAATCCTTCAAAAACATAAGTAGTATCAATTGAAGCGGCCCGGTCTGTTAATATTTTTTTATATGGAAAATACTGGTTGATTTTTTTAAAGGATTCATTGTTAATACTAATTTCACCCAAAAAACCAATATCTAATGTGAATGGATTATGCTCCATTTCAAAAGGATAACTTAGTATAATATTATTATCTCGTAATCCATTCTCAATTTTTAAAAAACCTTCTGTTTCTTCATTTAATAAAGAAGTATTATTATTATCGAATAAAATCATTTGTCGGTCATCTATTGAAAATTTCCATCGTAAATGTTTCAATAAATTAACGCCTAAAATATTTTTATACATCATGCTGTGTAGATGATTCGTTGAAGAAATACTAAAAAAAGAAGGGTTGTTAAATTTTAAAGGAGGAATTTCAAAACTATCAAAATAATAGAGTGGAAATTTTTCTTTCTGTCCATACATATTCCTGGTTGATATAGGAGATGTCCCCATATAATTGGAATTAAACTTTTTTATATCCTCCTCTTTTGCCAAATTGATCGCTTTTGTATCAATGATAAAATCCATATCATATTCGTTATTAATCTCAGCATTAATGCAAAAATAACCTCGGTCATCAATATTAATAGGAAGTGTAATTTTAAAACTATCAGGTAAGTTACATCCGATTCTCATATCGTTTTTTATAACTTTGTATAAATTACATGATATATAAAAAGCAAAAAAGAAGAAGATGAAAATTAAGAATATAAATAACTTTAAAATAATTCGTTTCATTTTTGTTGTTGTAATAGTCCAAAGGCATAAGATACCTTTGGAGTACATGGCTGTTCTTAATATCCCAATATTGCTTCAATAAAATCAGCAACTGCTCTTAATGCATCGGAAATACGATTACCTCCTTCTACCGACTGCATTTCTTCAATACTCATTTCCTGTAAACTCATTTCTTGTAAATTAAAATTTTCCATAATACTAATATACTAATAAATTGTTTTTCTACTCTATCAAAGCTTTTCGATATCCGCTTCCTGATATGTAAGGTCATCAGTCGACCTGTAAAGATAATCAATTATTACTTGCAAGTATTTCTGTCTCTTTTACACCAGCAAAATTACGTACAGAGGGAAGAACATTTATTTTGATGATGATTTCGAATTCGTTTACATAATAAAATGTCTGTTTCTTACGGCTGTAGTGTATATTGGCGCCGTAGCTTTTGAATTCGTCTAAGATATTGTACAACTGTCGCCTTTTGAGTTCAAATCGTTTGGCAAATTCTTCGGACGTACCGGTTGCTTCTCTTTGGATTAACTGGTGCATGCGGTATACGCGGTTGATTGTTTCAAATAATTGCATAATCTTATTTTTTTAGTAGTTAGTTGTTATTGAATAGGAATTCCTGTGTAAAAGTCGAGTAGTTTCTTTTGAAGCATACACTCGTATTTGGCTTGTGCCTGTTCGGATTGGCTGCTGGCCGATTTGAGTTTGATTTCGTTGTACTCGTAAGCGGTGAATTTTCCGGCATTGTATTTCTCCCAGGCATATCGCAGAGCTTCCGAGTTGGCATAAACGGCCTTTTGTGTCGATTCGTATTTTTCCTGTGCCGACAGGGCGTCATAATAGGCTTTTTGTATTTCTTTATACAGCGTTTTATGTGTTTGTTCGGCTATCAGGCGGCTGTCTTCCCAGTTTTTGCGGGCAATACGGACGGCGTTCCGGGTACTCAGGCGATTAAATAGCGGGACACGGAGGGTGAGGTAAAGCGTTTTTTGCAGGTTGTTTTCAAACTGTCTGCCGAACGCGGAATTCTCCATGTTGCTGTAATGATAGTAATTACTGCTGATACCGGCAACGAAAGACAAGGTAGGATAGTAGCCGGATTGTGCAATCTTTATCGCTTTCCGGTTGCTTTCTACCGAAAGTTCGGCGCTTTTTATTTCCGGCATGATTTGTTCGGCTACGGTATATACCTCCTGCGGATTACGGATAAAGAAAGAAACGATATCTTCCCGTATGGCCGCTATGTCAAACCAGCCGACTTCCTTTATTTCCAACAGTTGAACCAGGTCTACCACCGACATGCGTAAGGTGTTCTGCGCTTTGGCGGCATTTAGTTCGTCGTTTGCCAATTGCGCCTGTACGTCATACACTTGCGATTCGGGCACTTTGCCGTGTAAGGCTAATATTTGCGTGATCTCTTCCAATTCCTTACTCAGCGTAATTTGTTCTTTAGCGATAGCCAGGATTTCTTTATTCAGCAAAATCTGAAAATAGTTGACCGCTATTTGCAGGGCAATATCGTTTTCTATCTTCTCTAAATTTTCGGTATGTACCTTCAACTCTAACTTTTGCATGGCAATGCTGTGCGTCGTTTTCATCCCTGTGAATAAGGGCGCTTCCGTACTAAGCGAGAACGAACTGCTTTGAGAGTTCATGTCATTATAAGTGTTTTCGCGATTCAACGACCGGCCGAAATCAATTTTTTGCGTACCGTTGACGCCTAAATCAGGCAGACGGCTCATTTGCTGTGTCTGTACTTCTATCGCTTGCTTCTCCAGTTGGATTTTCTGCCGTTTGACGTCGATATTGTTTTCCAATGCATATTGTACGCAGTCTGATAACGTCCAGACTTTTTGAGCAGACAGGGTACCGGCAGGAAGAAATAAGAAAAGGGAGAAAAGGATAAACGCGTAAGTGTTTTTCATCTTATATCCGGTTGAATTGTTCGTTCCATAATTGGTGATAAACGCCCCCGGTCTTCAGTAATTGTTCATGCGAACCGGTTTCTACCATCTTTCCTTCTTCCAGTACAATAATTGTATCGGCTGTTTTAACGGTGCTCAACCGGTGGGCGATGACGATAATGGTCTTTCCTTCGCGGGCTAAACCGTCTAATGTTGCTTTTACATATTTTTCCGAGATAGAATCTAATGAAGACGTCGCTTCGTCGAAAATCAGGATTTCGGGGTCTTTATACAGAGCGCGGGCAATCGCTATCCGTTGGCGCTCGCCTCCGGATAAAGTGGCTCCGTGTTCGCCTATTTGCGTCATATACGAATTGGGTAGTTTCTCAATAAATTCGCGTATGCCCAGCCGTTCGCTTAGTTCGATAATCTTTTTCATGTCGGGGTCAAAGTCGCCTAAGGCAATATTTTCCACAATCGAACCGCCAAACAGTTCGATTTGTTGGGGAACGCTTCCCACCATCCGGCGAAGGCTCTCGTTCCCTATTTGTGCGATTGCCAGGTTCCCTATTTTGATGGTTCCCGACTGAATGGGGTACAAATGCTGGATTAGCGATACCAGCGTAGTCTTTCCCGAACCGCTTTCTCCGATAATAGCCGTTGTCTCTCCTTTTTTAATAGAAAGGCTCAACGATTCGAATACTTGTTTTCTGGAGCCATACCGGAAAGCAACTCTGTCGAAGGTAATATCGCCAATCATATCCCGTTCCAGCGTGATTTTATCCGCTTCGTCTTCTTCCCGCTCCAAATCCATAATCTGAAACAGACGGTCGGCAGCAATCAACGCATCCTGGATGGTTTGGTTGGAAGAGATCAGTTTCCCAATCGGCCCTAAAACATATCCGGCCAGCGAATAAAACAACATCAGCGAGCCGGGAGTAATCTCCTGGTTGATTACATACCGGCTGCCGGCCCATAGAACGGCGATTGTAATGGCCGTTGATACAAACTCGATTCCATTGTTGGCCATAATGGAGCCATAGATACTTTTAAATGTATTACGCAGCAAGCCTACAAAACGGATTTCTGTTTTCAGGTTCGCATACGGTTCTACCCCGAATTGTTTAATTGTAGAAACGGAATTAAGCGATTCCACCAATTGCGATTCGAGTTCGGCTCCCGTTTCCATAATCTTGCGCTGGTATTTCCTGTTCAGTCTGTTAAATAATACATAAATAAGAATAAACAGGGGAGTCGATACCAGGGTGATCAGCGCCAGTTTCCATGAATACACGAACATCAGGCATAAGGTAAACAGAAGAATCAGCAGATTAACAGCCAGGTCTAACGATACATTATTAATAAACGCCCGGATTTTCACCGCATCGTTTACGCGCGAAATAATCTCTCCCACCCGCATGGTATCGAAGAACTGCTGGGGTAGGGTGAGCAGGTGTTTATAATAGCCCAAGATAAGGGAGGCGTCTATCCGTTGCCCGGTTTTAAGCGCCAGGATACTTTTCATTGCTCCTACAAAGGTTCGCAGCAGCAGGATAACAATCATAATGATCCCCATCAGGTTAAGCAGGTTGATATTTTTGTCAACCAATACATAATCGGTTATTTTACCTACATAAACAGAGGTGGAAAGTCCCAGTATGCTATAAATAACCGCGCCGAATAATGCTTGCGACATAACGCTTCGGTGAGGGCGGAGTAACTCCATAAAACTCCGGAAATTACTTTTCTTTGCATTTCCTTTCTGAAACGTTTCCGCCGGATGCATCAGTATCAGAATACCGCTCCATTCCTTTTTAAATTCCTCGTGCGGTTTCTTATGCAGTTTGCCGTCAGCCGGGTCCATGATAAGAATATACTCGTCTGTTACCTTATAGATAACCACAAAATGATGAAGTACTTCTTTTATCACCACATGGGCAACGGCCGGTTTGGGGATATCCGGCAAACATTCGAATGGGCCTTTCACCCCTTTGGCTTCCAAACCTAATTTATTGGCCGCCTCTATCATACCCAATACATTGGTTCCTTTCTTGTCGGTAAAGGCAAACTGCCGGATGCGCGAAATCGGATACTGTAACCCGTAAAAGGCAGCAATGGAAGCCAGGCAGGCGGCGCCACAGTCGGTTATATCGTGCTGTTTTACATGAATTTGTTTGTTCATAAAGAAGCCATATTATTATTTCCAACAATGTATTGCGAGGGGTTCATCCAGTCGTCCATTTTTTTATACAACAGGTCGAACAACGAACGGCGGGTTACCATAAAATGGGCCGAGACAGTCATCCCTTTCTTCAGGTTTCCTTTCAGGCCTTTTTTATGCAGAAGATACTCTTTTTCCATGCTGCATTTTACTTTGTAATAGACGTTACCGGCGGCATTGTCGGCAAAGAAATCGGACGAAATATCCACTACTTTCCCCTCTACGGTTCCCCATTCGTTATAATTAAAGGATTCCACCTGTACATTCACCGGCATTCCTTCTTTAATATATCCGATATTGCGGGGCGATGTATAGACTTCGATAAAGAGCGTAGAGTCCGGGCTTACAATGGCCAGTGATGTGCCTGCCTGGATATTGCTTCCCTTATAGATACCCCTGAACTGCTCTAATGTCCCGCTTACCGGGCTGGTTACCGCATACATCTCCTTTCCTTTTTCTTCCAGTTTCAGGGTAGATACCATTTCATTATACGAATTGGTATACGTATTCATATCAGTCTGCCATTTACTAAACTGGTTGTCCTGTAAAGAAGCCAGTTGATTGGTCGCTTTCGTATATTCAAAATAGTATTGGTCGAACTCTTCTTCGGATATTACTTTTTTGTCGAACAGAGCCTTATTGCGCTCATACTCTTTAGCGGCTTTTTCCAGATTTGTTTCGTACTCCGTTTTTTGCTTCAGGAAATATAAATATTCCTGCCTGCGGGTATCCGAATGGAAGACGGCCGGTTTGCCTCCTTTGCTTAAATACTGTAAATCATACAGGTGCTGCTGCAAGTCCTGCAAACGGCTTTGTTGGTAATTGATTTTATAATTCGAAGCATTTGTACGGAAGGTAAGGATTGTGTCTCCTTTATTAATTTTGCTTCCTTCACAGATAAATACGGAATCGACAAATTCCGTGATGGAGGATTTTATTTCCGTTTTCTCTGCTGCCGGACGAATAACGCCGGCATCCTGCACAGATACATCTACATATATAAAAGGTAGTAAAGCGAGGGCTATCGTTACAGCGCATAGTACCACCCAGTATATTTTCTGGGATTTTGTAGTATGCTTAGCGATATAAGCATCAATGCTGTTATTGATTAATTCAGAGGGTAGTAGCGCCAAGATTGAGTTTAATTAGTAGTGAATACATATATATATCCCATTAATGTATATCCACACAACCTTTCCTCCATAAGTAGATTGTAACTCTTTCGAACTTAATTCTTTCATTTTTACATTTTCTTTCTTTTGATTCTTGTTTTTCATACTCGTAATTGTTTTAATTCTACGGCAGTAAAAATAGATGTTGTTCCAATAATAATAGGTTATCCAATGTTATCATTAGGTTAAGGGAATGTTATTTTTTTATCATACATTTGCCCTTCCGTTAACAATACTTGTAAGTAATGAAATTAAGAACTGTTTGGATAATCTTTTTTTTGTCGGTATTTTCTCTTCTTGCTTTTCAATCTGTTTGGTTGTCTGAAACCTATAAATTAAAAAAGAAGGAGATACAAGATTCTGTTGATTCTCAATTTGTTGAATCTGTGGGAAAAGAATTGAAATGTAGACTTGAAAAGAGTTATTTGGAAGAAGAGGTGTTAATCATGGATGACAATGCAGCGCAAGCTAAAATGAGAGATCAACCAAGTGAAATATTTAAAGTAGAAGGAAAGGATGTTCTTGAAGCCGGAATTTTTCAATACATATTACAATTTTCAAAAGATACTTTTCGTTTGTATGATTTGGATAGTGTTTTTCAGAGTAAATTAACATTCACAGGAGTTCCTTTAACCTATTTGCTCACATACAAGGATTCGACCGGCGTAATCCTCGAACAAACCGGGAATCTTTCTTCTTCCCGGGTGGGTAAGGCTTTCCATACAGTTCCTCTGCTTATCGTTGACGGTAAACGTGTTCAGGCAATTGTGGATATTTCCCCTTCTGTTATTTTTAAACGGATGGCCTGGTTGCTGGCAGCTTCATTCCTGATGTTGATCATCATATTGGTTTGTATTGTCTATCAGGCTAAGACGATATTTACGCAACACAAATTAAACCGGCTCCGGGTGGATTTTACCAATGCGCTGACGCATGATATGAAGACGCCTTTAGGAACCATTAAATCTGTTCTTTCGCTGTTCAGGAATAACACAGAGATGAAACCTGAAATGAAGGAGAAACTTGGTAAAATAGCGATGGAACAGGTTGTGAACTTATTGAAGTTAGTTGAAAAAATACTGACCATTGCAATGATGGAAGAAGGCAAATTAACATTGAAACGTGATTCGGTCGATTTGCCCGGAATTATTGATGAATTGAAACGCAGGTTTTCTTTATCCGGCGAAAAGCAAGTTACCATTCTTTCCTCTGTTGAATTAGACAATCGGATTGTTTATTTGGAAGGAACGCTGATAAAGGATGCAATCGCCAACTTGATAGAAAATGCCATTAAGTATTCCGGCGATTCGGTCAGAATAGAGCTTGACTGTTATATAAAGGACGATCATTTATTTATCCGTGTAAAAGATAACGGTTTGGGTATACCGGAAAAAGACCAGCAAAAAATATTTGAAAAATTTGAACGGGGAGCCGCTGTGGGACGGAAAGGAGCTAAAGGTTTCGGACTGGGCTTGAGTTATGTTAAACACGTAACGGAAGCGCATGGAGGCATCGTGGTTTTGTATAGTAAAGAAAAAGAGGGCAGCGAATTTACGATGGCGCTTCCTCTTGTAAACAGCAAGTGAAATGCGTGAAATAAAAATACTTCTGGCAGAAGACGATACTGCTTATTCACAAGTAGTAAAAGACAGCCTCGAACTGATGGGCAATTATGATGTATGTGTTGCCTTAAACGGCGAAGAAGGCTGTAAAGCCTATAAAACATTCAAGCCCGATTTAATTGTTGCGGATGTGGAAATGCCGAAAATGTCGGGCCTTGAAATGGTAAAATGTATCCGGGAAGAAGACCCTGCCATACCGATTATAATAGCGACTGCGAAAACCGGCCCGAAAGATTTGGCTAAAGGGTTCCAATTGAATATTGACAATTATATTAAAAAGCCCTATTTACCGGCAGAACTGCATCTTCATATAAAAGCCGTTTTAAGACGAACCGTCATGCAGGAAAATCCCATTCCCGGCAATATCCTGTTATACTCAATCGGCACGTATTTATTTAATACCCAAACGTATCAGTTGAAACGGGAAGAGGAAGAATTTGAATTAACGGATCGCGAAGCACAGGTTCTGGAGATGTTATGTAAACAGAAAGGAGAAGTAGTGAAACGGAAAGATATTCTTCAATCTCTTTGGTTTAAAGATGATTATTATACTTCCCGGAGCCTGGATGTTTTTATAAACAGGCTGCGTAAATATCTGGAAAAAGATGCTTCTGTCCGGATACAAACCGTCCGGGGAAAAGGGTTTCGCATGATTTTTTAAATCAGGGAAAAATGGAAATTGCAGCATTAGTATCGGGAGGAGTGGATAGCTCGGTGATGGTTCATCTGCTGAAGGAAGCGGGGTATGAACCTGTTATTTTCTATATTAAAATAGGTATGGAAGATAAAGACGGGTATATTGATTGTCCTTCGGAAGAGGATATTGAGATTACTTCTTTTATTGCACGGAAATATGGTTGCCGCTTTGAAGTGGTGTCGCTACATGATGAATATTGGGAGAAGGTGGTGAGCTACACAATAGACTCCGTGAAGCGGGGACTTACGCCCAATCCGGATATGATGTGTAATAAGTATATCAAGTTTGGTTGCTTTGAAGAACGGTGGGGGAAGGATTTTGATAAGATTGCTACCGGGCATTACGCCACGACGACGGAAATAAACGGTAAAACCTGGCTTTCTACTGCCAGGGATGCACTGAAAGACCAGACCGATTTCCTGGCCCAGATTACCAACCTGCAAATACAAAAACTGATGTTCCCGATTGGGCATTTGCTGAAAAGCGAAGTGCGCGATATAGCTTTGCAACAGAAACTGCCGAGCGCCATGCGCAAAGACAGCCAGGGTATCTGCTTTCTGGGCAAAATAAACTACAATGATTTTATAGAGCGGTATCTGGGGAGGCGTACCGGCAAAATAGTTGAACTGGAAACCGGTAACGTGCTGGGAAAGCATAACGGCTACTGGTTTCATACCATCGGGCAGCGGAAGGGGCTTGGATTAAGCGGCGGCCCCTGGTTTGTGATAAAGAAAGACGTGAAGCGCAACATCGTTTATGTAACGAACGGTTACGACCCCGAGTTACAATATGGCAAAGAAATCCATCTGCAAGGTTTTGATTTTATCACGGAGGATGTGTGGGGCGAGTTTCCCGGCGCAAAGGAAATAACCTTTAAAATAAGGCATACGCCTGACTTTACGCCGGGAATAATCCGCCGCACCGGCGACCTTTACCGGATTGAATCAACAGAAAAGATACAGGGAATCGCTCCCGGACAATTCGGCGTGGTGTACGATAAAGAGCGCCGCCTTTGTTTCGGGAGCGGTATGATTATTTAATGAGGTAGAGCGAGCTGATCGATTCGTCGTTGCATACGCGGCGGATGGCTTCGGCAAACATATCGGCGATGGAGAGTATCCTTACTTTCTCGCACGTTCCCAGGTAAGGGATTGAATTGGTAAAAATCATTTCCGTGAGGGTGGAATCGCAAACACGTGTGGAGGCCGGGTCGGACATCACGGCATGGCTTGCAATTGCACGGACGGAGTTTGCGCCTTTGGCCATCATCAGGTCGGCCGCTTTTGTAATCGTTCCCGCCGTATCTACAATATCATCTATCAACAACACGTCTCGCCCTTCCACTTCGCCGATGATACGCATTTCGGCCACTTCGTTGGCGCGTAAACGGGATTTGTGGCATATCACCATCGGCAGGCCCAGGTATTTGGAATAGCTGCTGGCCCTTTTTGTCCCGCCCACGTCGGGGGTTGCAATCACTAAGTTATGTAGCGGAAGCGAGTTTTTTATGTACTCCAGGAAAACGGACGACGCATAGAGGTGGTCTACCGGCACATTGAAAAATCCCTGTATCTGGTCGGCATGCAGGTCCATTGTGATAAGGCGGTCTATCCCGGCTGTGCTTAGCATGTCGGCAATGAGTTTGGCGCCGATAGAAACGCGCGGTTTATCTTTCCTGTCTTGCCTGGCCCATCCGTAATACGGGATAACCGCAATGATAGAGTGGGCCGAAGCTCTTTTCGCCGCGTCTATCATCAGCAACAACTCCATCAGGTTGTCGGAATTTGGAAAGGTAGATTGAACAAGGAATACATCTCTTCCGCGGATAGATTCTTCGTAAGACACGGAAAATTCCCCGTCGGCGTAATGCTCTACGTTCATTTGCCCCAGAGGGCAGTCGAGGCTATTACAAATTTTTTCTGCGAGGTAACGGGATTTTGTTCCGGAGAACACTAAAAAAGGAGTCTGTGCGCTCATTGTGCCGAATAAATTAAGTCGTAAAGTAAATTAATTTTGAATTTTGTTGCAAAAGTACAAAACTTAGTTACAATAAACCTTCTTTTATTCGGCAAAAATTAACATAGGCAAAGCTTTTAGAGTATGATTCATATTAATATACAAAACATTTACTAAATTTACCGGCAAAAAATATCTTTATGTTGTTTATGAATATGTTGTTACACCATGAATAATAGTCTACGATTAAAGATTGAAACTTGGAAAAAATTGCTACTGGATTTAGGTAAACGAAATCGATTGATTAATTTCAAAGAGACAAGGCATTCAAATATTGTCATAACGGCACCATCATTTGAGCATCTTTATGATTTAATAGTAATCAAGGAAAAAGTGCTGTCTTTCCCGTTTGCAAAAAAAATCAGCCTTAATGACGAAGGTGAAGAAACATACGAAGAGATTGTGAAAGGAGATGTTGAAACGCCCCAATCACTTGGAGAGCTTCAAAAAACATTGAAGATATTGCGTTCCCAATCGCGTTTGTCTGTAGAAGAACAGGGTATAAACACACTTTACCTAACGTTTGGACTGCTTAAATGGAAAGAGATAGAACACTCTTCTTTCGAAATAATATCACCAATTATCCTCGTTCCAGTAAGGCTTGTAATTGAATCGTTGTTGTCTCCTTATAAGATGGAATTGCATGAAGATGAGATAGTTGTAAACCCCACTTTAGTCTATCGGCTTGAAAATGATTTTGGAATAAGATTACCTTCTTTCGATGGCGGGGATACTAGTATAGGTGATTATTTCGTAAAAGTTGATAAGGTTATTAAAAATAAGAACTGGGAACTGAGACGAAACGTCAATCTTACGCTGCTATCTTTCCTTAAAATTAACATGTACAAGGATTTGGAACGCAATGAAGGAAAATTACGGAGTCATCCTATCATACAGTCTATTGTGGGTGATAAGGATGGAGTGGCAATAACTAAAGATTACAATAATTATGACCATGATGCTAATATACGCCCGATTGACGTCTACCAAGTTGTAGATGCTGATTCAAGCCAAATGGATGCTATTCTTTTATCAAAAAATGGTGAAAGTTTTGTTTTGCAAGGGCCTCCAGGGACAGGAAAGAGTCAAACGATTACAAATATAATTTCAGAGGGTTTAGCCGATGGTAAGAAAATATTATTCGTCTCGGAAAAAATGGCAGCCTTACAGGTTGTACATAAACGGTTATACCAAGTGGGATTGAGTGATTTTTGTCTGATCCTACACAGCCACCGTGCAAATAAAAAAGAAATTCTGCAAGACCTTTCTAATTCGATGAGCCAACACAAAACGAGAGTCCGTGAAGATATTATATCTCAACTGGATACATTAGAGAAAAAAAGAAACGTTCTTAATGAATACCCAAAAGAACTACATACGAAATATCAACCTGTCGGGTGGTCAATTTTTGATGTGAACGGCAAACTGGCAAAACTGAATCATATCCCGAATATTATATTTACTATAAATAACGTGAAAGCCTGGAGGCAGAGCGAATTGAATGAAAAAATATCCATTCTTACCGATTTTGCTCGGACTATAGGCAAGAAGAGCGAAGATTATACTGCAAATCCGTGGAGAAATGCTGTTGTAACAACTGTTACAAATGAACTAAGACACGATATAGATGCCAACCTGTCCGTTTTGAATCCGATATTGAACGATTTATACAAACATCATGAAGATTGTTGTAGTCATTTCGGATTGGATTATGAACCTACGAAGAATAATTGCGAAAAGGTACGATCCATACTTTCTTATGCAGGCAAATGTCCTCTTATCCCTACGAAGTGGTTATTAAGTGATGATATTGAAGCATTGTGTAGCGATGCTGTTAAATATAAGAATATTACCGACATTATTAATAACAAAAAAGAAGCCTTGTTATATTCTTATAATTCTCAATTATTAACCTTGCCTGGGCGAGAAATACAACAATTATTTACCGAATTGTCTACAAAGATAATCTCTCTTCTGAATCCTGAATCATTTATAGATAATGAGGTGATTATAAATAATTTAACGCTCATTGCAAAAGAAGCGAATCATTTGTATGACTACTTGAGCAGGATGTATGAACCAATTTGTAAATTATGTGAAACGTTAGAACTTGAGAAGCCAACCGACTATGGTAGCCTGGCACAGACCGTTGATATTCTAAAATGCTTATCTGTAAATATACCGACTACCTATTATTGGTATTATAAAAATACGCTATCAATGCTAAAGAAAAAAGCAGATGAGTATGCCAAAATATCAGATGAATTGAAAAGTCTCAAATTTCAAATTGACAAAGACTTTGACAAAGATATTTACAGTATCAACCTCGATGTCTTCTTAAAAAGGTTTAGGAGTGAATATAATTCAATATTCCGGAATTTTAAATCAACCTACAGGTCAGACGTCCAATATTTGCGTGGTTTTGTGACAAACGGGAATAAGATAGAATACAGAGACTGGTTATCTATTTTGAACAAGTTGAAAATAGTTAAAAACTGCAACGAAACGATAAAAAACAGTGAATCTGAATTAGTTGATTTATTTGGGAAGAACTATAAAGGGATAAATACTGAATGGGGTGGCATCATCGAGCAAATAGATATTTTCTACAAGTTGTTTAATTTACTTAAGGGAGAAAGGTTACCTAAAAAATTTATTGAATTATATGCCATGTCTAAGATTCCGTACTATACCATATCAGAAGTGCTGCAACATTTTAAGGTATTTAAAAAGGACTTCTTCAATGAAAAAGCAACCTACTTATTGCATGTTGATATAACAGAGTCTAATTTTCCTGACCTGTTAATTCGTTTGAAAAGTCTTTGTGAAGATAGCAAGTCTTTGCATATAGTGTATGCTAATATTACTAATAAATTAAAATTGAAAAGGGATTACAACTCTATAGTTGAAGACATTCATGATTTAGTCATTCTTCAGGAGTCGGAAAAGCAAATGATTGAACAAAAAAGCATTCTGGAGAAATCGTTTGATTTTTATTGGAAAGAAAATGCAACAGATTGGGACAGTCTGATAGATGCTTTGGCATATACAGCTAAATTCCGAACGTTAAAAGAACAAGAGAAACTCCCTATTAATTTTGTTGAGATAATATGTTCTGATGATAAGTTTATTGAAAAAGCTAAACTGGCTTCTGAAACGTATGATGTATTGCTGGCTAAAGCCGAACGTTTCTATAAGTGGGTAGAATCTTTATTCGACTCAATGGAGAAGCTATCCGATACGAATATGGGTAAACTTATTGAGAGGCTTTACGATTGTGTCAACCGGAAGATGTTATTAGAAGAATGGGTTGATTATAGAAATAACAGAAAGAAATGTAAGGATGCAGGCTTATCAGAATACATTGATCAGGTAGAACAAAAAAATATTGGCACTGACTATATTGTCGATTCTTTTTTGAAACGTTTCTATAGGTTGTGGCTTGATGCAGTCATGCCTGAATTTCCTGCCGTGCAGTCTTTCCGTAGCAGGATACATGTACAGACAATTGCAGATTTCAAGATTCTTGATACTTGCCAGCAAAAAATCGCTCAACTGCGGATAAGGGAACGGATACTCCAACGTTTGCCTAATTTTAATTCGATCACCGCACCCCGTGATGAAATTGGTATACTGAAGCGAGAGCTTAACAAACAGCGTCGTATCATGCCCTTGCGGAAACTATTCAGTGAGATACCGAATCTTCTTCCTACGTTGCGGCCTTGTTTCATGATGTCTCCACTTTCCGTTAGTGTATTCCTTGAAGCTCAAAGCTATGAATTCGATATGATTATATTTGATGAAGCCTCTCAAGTTCATACGGAAGATGCCATTGGAGCCATTATGAGAGGAAAACAAATAATTATTGTAGGCGATAATAAACAGTTGCCGCCGACAAACTTTTTCTCAACTACATTGAATGATGTGGGAGATTTTGATAATGACGAGGAAGAAGACCCCGAAATCGGAGCGTACGAATCAATCTTGGATGAGGCTCTAAAGGCACTTCCTGAGCAAAGTTTGTTATGGCATTACAGAAGCAAGCATGAACATCTAATTGCTTTTTCAAACTACAAGATATACAATAAACGTTTGATAACGTTCCCTTCCTGTAGCAATAAAGCGGAAGACGTAGGAGTAGAATATATATATGTTGAAAACGGAAGATATGATCGGGGCGGAAAAAGAAATAATGTTGTAGAAGCCGCCAAAGTAGGTGATATGGTGTTTGATCACTTTAAGAAATATCCTAAACGTTCGTTGGGTATTGTTACTTTTAGCGGAGCACAACAACATGCCGTGGAAGCGGCTATTACAAAGCGAAGAATACAGGATAGACGATTTGAACGTTTCTTTGATGAAGAAATCGAAGAGCCTTTCTTTATTAAAAATCTGGAAAACGTGCAGGGAGACGAGCGAGATTCTATAATTTTCAGCATTGGTTATGCGAAAGATGGAACTGGAAGGGAAATGGCGATGAATTTAGGGCCACTAGGTAAAAATGGCGGCGAACGGAGGTTAAATGTTGCTATTACGAGAGCTAAGTACAATGTAAAGTTAGTTGGTTCTATTCAACCTTCTGATTTGGATTTGGAAAGGACTAATGCAGCGGGTGTAAAACTTTTGCGTTCTTATATAGAATTTGCTCAACAAGGCATTTCGGCTATTCACCATGAAATAAATATACCAACGAACGGTGAAAGTGAACCGCTTGGCCCGACTTTTGACTCGCCTTTTGAAGAAGCTGTCTATGATTATCTGATAAGCCAAGGTTACGATGTGGATACACAGGTTGGATGTTCGGGATACCGGATTGATATGGCAGTCAGGCATCGTTTGAAAACAAATATATATATATTGGGTATAGAATGTGATGGTGCAACATATCATACATCTCGAACAGCCAGAGAACGCGACAGGCTCAGGCAGGAGGTACTGGAAAAAATGGGATGGAAAATCTATCGAATATGGTCTACAGATTGGATAAAGGATCCTGTTTCAGAAGGTGAAAAAATGAAAACCGTAATAGAAGCAATACTAAATCATAAAAGTGAATCGATAGAAGAATCTTCTAAGGATTTTCAAACGATTGAACCATCGGATGAATTTATTATCTCTGATGATAATACGGGGAGCTTTTCTGATTTTGCAATATACGAAGAGGCTGATATCTGCAACATAAAGCAATTATATAATGAACAAGATGATGATTATACGAGCCGCTTAATAAAGTATATTATTACCATTGAACAACCAGTTCATTATGATTTGTTATGCAAAAGAATCGCTCCGATATTCGGAAGACAAAAAGCTTCTTCTGTGGTTAGGGAATCTGTAGATTTTATTATCCAGAAGAAATTAAATAATGAGTTTATTGTAAATGATAATTTTTACCAACTCAAATCCATGTCAGAAATAAATATTCGCACATCGAAAGGGTATGAAGGGAGTCGCACAATACAGTACATATCGAACGATGAAATCTGCGAAGCAATGCTGGTGGTGGCGTCTAAGAGTTATGGAATAAAACGCGATGATATAATGACGGCAACTGCCAGAGCATTAGGATATGAAAAAAACGGAGCTAATATTATAACCGCAATGACAAAAGCTTATATGACCCTAATTAATTGTGAGAAGATTAAAGAGATAGAGGGGAAAATAATTTTAACATGATATAAGCAAAGCTAAAATAGTGTCTGTCTATAAATCCTTATTTTTTCAATTTCATCAAAAATCAGAAGACAAGCTAAAAGAAACCCAAGTACCTTCTCGAAGATTTAGGAACACTTCTTTAGATTGTATAATAAGTCTTTTCTCAAGGGGGAGGATGTGTCAAAAGTCACTTATTCGTCCTTGAGAATTGAATATTTGAAATCAATCTCAGATAAGGAAAGGGGATACGAATAAAAAGAACCTAAAAATACTTTTGACACACCCTCATAAATTTTTAACACGATACTGAAAAATAAATTCACCCTAAATTGCTGATGGTGATTTCAATGACTCAGGATGGATTTCAAAGATAATGTTCAGAAATCCAAATTCTGGATTACACGACCAGTCCCACCTAAATGCCCAATTTTTACACAAAAGCCTTCAAATAATTTTATTTTCACAACTCCAGAATTAGCTATTTTTTTAACATAAAATCTTGATTGAAAATTATTTGCAGTTTATTGACAGACAGGGTTTGTAGGTAAACTTCAATATCCGCCCGCCATAAGCCGGTATCTTCGTATGGTAAGGATACGCGCCGGAGAGGGCGCACACCGTTTTTTTCCCGGTAAACAGGTCGGTTTGCCCGGCTACTTCATTTTCGTTGACGCCTAAGGCCGTAAAGGCTTCGGACGGGATATGGATATCCGCCTGCCGGTCTGCTTTGTCAAAATTTACTGCCACAAGCGCCAGTTCGTTTCTGTATTTCCGTAAATAGGCATAGAGGCGATGCGGATTGAAGCCCGGGTTCGACAGGTTGGCATACGCCAGGTCGTAGAACTGTCCGCAGGCGAACACCGGTTCCTCTCTGGCAAGGGTGAGTAGCCGGGCGTAGTTGTTGCGCAGGGCGAGTTGCGCCTGCGTCAGTTTATCGTCGTTGAACGTCCAGTTATTTATCCAGTTGCGAACAGCCGTCATGCTCCAGTAATCGAAGATTGTGGTGCGTCCGTCGGGGCCGCTGAATCCTTCATTGTCCATGCCCCGCTCGCCCAGTTCCTGGCCGTTGTATATCATTACCGGGTTGGTATTCATGGTGGCGGCTACGATCATACCGGGGAAACCGGCTTCGGGGTTGCCCGCAAAGAAGTCGGAAGCGATACGTTGCTCATCGTGGTTTTCAAGGAAATTCAGCATTTGATGCTGTATCCCCTCCACCGACTGCCAGCAATAAGTGATGTTGGAAGCGGGCGCTTCGGCCCGGATTACCGAACGCAGCGTATCGTATAATCCCACCTTGTCGTAAAGATAATCGAAATGCCCGCGGTGGAGGAAGTCGCGGTAGACCGAAGGATTATATATCTCGGCGATAAAGATAATACCGTACGTTTTCTTGATTTCCGGTATAGCCCATTCCCAAAATTCAACCGGCGTCATTTCGGCCATGTCGCAACGGAAACCGTCTACTCCCATCGACGCCCAGAAGCGCAGTATATCCAGCATCTTTCCCCAGGTGCCGGGGTGAGGGCAGAAATGAGCTTCTCCTCCGTGCGGGTAATCTATCCCGTAGTTGAGTTTAACCGTTTCATACCAGTCGTCTTTTCCGGGGTAAGGGTCAAAGCGGTTGTTTCCCGTGGCTTTGGCCGGAAATTCGGTATAGACAAAATCTTCATGCTGGTTGCCGAAATAAATAGCCAGCGGTTGCCCGGGGATATAATAGAAGTTGTTATGTATATCGAAAGCATGGTTTGTACGGTCGTGCTCTCCCAGGTCTTCTATGTAAGGCGGTTTGGCGTCGGAAGCATATTGGCGGGCAACATGGTTGGGCACGAAATCGATAATTACTTTCAATCCCGCTTTGTGGGTTCGCCCTACCAGGCTGCGGAACTCTTCCATACGTTCCGGCGTCCGGGCGGCCAAATCCGGGTCTATATCGTAATAATCTTTGATGGCATAGGGCGAGCCGGCTTTTCCCTTTACAATGGCCGAATGGTCCGGACGTATCCCGAAGGCCGTATAATCCGTTTGCGTGGCGTGTTCAATTACGCCGGTATACCAAATATGCGTTACGCCCAATTCCTTTATTTTATGAAGCGTCCGGATGCTATAATCCGAGAACTTTCCCACGCCGTTTTCGTCTTTACTCCCATTGTGGGTTAATGAATCGTTTATATTGCCAAACAAGCGAGGGAAGGTTTGGTAAATAATCATTTTGTTTTTATTATCCATTGTTACTGTATTTATAGGTCTCATTCTTTTCTGAAGCAATCTTTTTTTGCCGTCAATACCTTTACTATCATCTGTTGCTCTTCCATATATTTATCGAAGGCGTCTACAGCCGCATTGTATCCGATGCGGGCTATCCGGCTTACGTTCTCGAGGTCGAAAGTCTTATAGCTGCTTGCATTTTTTGTTTCAATTAATACGTCGCACAATAAACGGTCTTCCAGCGTATTGGCCCGGAACATATAATGATAGGAGCGTTCGGCTATTCCCCATAGCGTCTGTTTATACTTTTGGGCTATCAGCGGGCTTACGTTTACGCCAATCACGTACCTGCATTCTTCCCGTATGCTGGATACCGGGAAGTTGCGAAACAAACCTCCGTCTACATAATGCGAGCCATCTATTTCTACCGGGCTGAAAATAACTGGCATGCAACACGAAGCCACCACCGGCTCCACCACCGGGCCGCTTCTGAATTCGCGGCTTAGCCCCTTGTCCAGGTCGGTGGAAATGACGACGAGGGGGATTTTTAACTCTTCAAAGTATTTCGCCCGGAGATGTTGCTTGAGGAAACTGTGGAACCGTTTATTGTCAAACAGTCCCGACTTGGGTATCTGTATCCCGGCAAATTCGGAAAATTCGCGCCCGGTAAAAATCTTTTCCACCTCATCCGCCGAATAACCGTCGGCAAACAATACGCCCGCCAGGGCGCCGGCGCTCGTCCCGGAGATAATTTCGGGAATCAGCTTACATTCTTCCAGAAAACGATAAACGCCTATGTGTGCAAAGCCTTTGGCGCCTCCTCCGCTTAACGCTAATCCCAGGTTGTGTCTCTTTTTAGAGTTATTTTTTTTCATCTCCTCCGGCATACATTATTAAATCCATTTCAAAGATGCGCTTTTTTTG
>JAIRKZ010000018.1 GCA_031259845.1 Tannerellaceae bacterium
CATGCTATCGGAAGTATTAAACGCATGAGGATTGTCAAAGACGAATGCAGACTCAGGGCAAATTACTTTGTCCAACGAATCTTTAAGACATGTGCTGCTCTGCATAATTTTAGAATTAAATTGAATCCTTGGCTTTACCAATTCTAATTTACATAAACTCTTTTTATTTTTCCTAATTTTATATCTGTTTTATTTCCAACTATTTATAGGTTAACTTTTTTTCTCCCTGAATCGTTGGGGGTTTTCTTTAACATATTAAAAAAGGAAGATGCGAAGAATACAAGCCGGGTTGTTTTACAATATGCTACCGTTAAGGCTCGTCCGCTGACAGATATTAAGGAATTTGCGTTTTCTGCTAACGGTCGTTTTGTACAGACAGGAGCAATCTGCGGACGATTCCGGTTGGTCTTCGTAATCAAATGAGCCGGTATTGCCTGTTTGGCGGGAAGGCTCCGGGAAAACATGACGGACTCTTCAGGAAAGGATTACGATGCTTTTGCAAAAGCATTGGGAAGTCTTTGCAAAGGCATCGAAATGACTTGGTGAAGACATCGCCATGAAAAAACGGAAGGCCCGGAAATGCCCGGAAAAGTGGCTTCCGGAGGCCTGGAACGGCGCTGGAACAACTGTTTTCACCCGCCGTTTTTATTGAGCAAACAGATAGCAAACGGATGCTTTTTGCTCTGTTTTATATCTGTACATGATTAATTGGCGCGCATATAATCAATGATTTCTTTCTTTTCGTGTTATTTTATCAAAAGGCAAGTATGAAATACAGCGTGTTTTCAGGGGTTGTCCCGGATTGGCGTACAAATAAGCGAAACAGGGAGGGGTAAAATGACAAAGTGACAAAATAGCAAAATGACAGGTAAAGTGGAATTATTGTGGAATAAAAATGGACACAGGCGCTCCGTATGAAAAAAATAATTACTTTTAGTCTGTTAAACTTCAACGATCAAAAATGTATTTATAATAATGTTCTACGAACGGATACGTCATATCAGAGGGCATGGCATTCACTCGCCATTTGCTTATAACCTTATTACGAAGGTTATTGAAGAGCGTTGCCGTTATTATGCTTTGGATGCTGTTGAATTGGTCAGGAAACAACTTCTTCTCAAAGAGGGAACTGTTGTAAGACGTAAAGCAATCAGCCCTAAACATGGGGCGCTACTATTCAGGCTGACGAATTATTTTCAACCTGAAAATATAATTCAAATCGGTGCTGCAACGGGATTGTCTACCTTATACCTTACTTCGTATGCTACCGGGATAAACTGTATTTCTCTGGAAAATATACCGGAGTATCTGCCCATTGCACGCCGGATATATGATAAGGCGGCAAAAACGCCTGTAGATGTAAGGGTAGGAGATTATAAACAAACGCTTCCGCAGGCTTTACAGGATATGAAACAGCCTGATTTGGTTTTTTTCAACCTCCGCCATGAACAAACAGACGGGCTTTGGTTGTTTCGCAAATGTGTGGAATATATACACAACGATACCTTTTTCGTTTTCGAAGATATAAAGAGCAGCCGCCAGGAGCGGGAGCATTGGAAACAGATATGCGCCCATCCCTGCGTAACGCTATCTGTTGATTTATCTTCGGCAGGGATTGTATTCTTTAATAGAAAATTACATAAACGTACATATTTACTTTATTTTTAAATCTATTCATCAAAAGACATGAAAAAGAGCGTAGTTTACACCCGTACAGGCGACAAAGGCACAACATCCCTGGTAGGAGGGCAACGGGTATCAAAAACGGATAAACGGATTGAGAGTTATGGCACAACGGATGAGTTAAACTCTTTCGTGGGCCTGTTGATCACGGAATTAACAGACCGGGAAGAATTGGACTTCTGCCGGTTCATACAGCATAAATTGTTTACCATAGGTTCGTATCTGGCAACCGACCAGGAGAAGACCAGTCTCAAAATAGAAAGTAAAGTCACCCCCGAAAGTATTGAAAAGATAGAACGTGAAATAGACCGGCTTGATAATGCCTTACCCAAAATGACCCATTTCATTTTACCGGGAGGTAGCCGTTCGGCAGCTTTGGCACATGTTTGCCGTACGATATGCCGCCGTGCCGAACGGCAGCTTTACCGCTTAGCCGAAACAAGCGATGTAGAAGAGCCGGTGTTGGTTTTTATCAACCGGCTGTCGGATTATTTCTTCGTTTTAGCGCGTAAAGAGTGCCTAAAAAATAAGGGCAATGAAATTATATGGGATTATACTTGTAGCTAAGAAATAAAATTATATTTTTGCGGGAAAATTTGACAACCAAGCCACCAGGTGGTAAAAAAATTACTTTTAACAACTATGTATTGGACATTAGAATTAGCCTCAAAGCTGGAAGACGCCCCTTGGCCTGCGACAAAAGATGAATTGATCGATTATGCGCAACGCTCCGGCGCACCCTTAGAGGTAATAGAGAACTTGCAGGAGATGGAAGATGAAGGAGAAATTTACGAATGCATGGAAGACATTTGGCCGGATTATCCAAGTAAAGAAGATTTCTTTTTTAACGAAGAAGAGTATTGAAATGTAATGTGCAAAAAAAGAATGCAGTTCTGATACAATCGGATAAAATAAGAACGGGGCGGCGGCTTTTTACAGCCTCTTGCCCCATTTGTTTTTTATTTCCAATACAATTTATTGGTTTCCCCGCCGTTTTTTTATCGTATGAAAAGGATTCTTCTTTCCATAGCAGCCTTTACGGTTATATGCAGTACGGCCCGGGCGCAATATGATGCGCAGTTTAGCCAGTACTTCATGGCTATGGGCTATTATAATCCGGGATATGCAGGAACGTCGGGCAATCTTAACACCTTTGCCATGTATCGTATACAGTGGATGGGCTGGGAGGGCGCGCCGCAATCGCTCTTCGCCACCGCCGACATGCCCCTTATCGCTAAAAAGGTTAACCTGGGAATCGGGGCCATGCTGTTTTCCGAAAGTATCGGTTTATTCCGCAATTCCCACTTTGCCGCTCAATTGGCCTATAAACAAAAATTGTTCGGCGGGACGCTGAGTATAGGCCTGCAACCGGGAATCGCAAATATTTCATTTGACGGAAGCGAAGGCAAACTGGATTTGGGCGAATCCGAATATCACCAAAAGGAAGACGAGGCTATCCCCAGAGTGAAAACCGGCGGCATGGGTTTCGACTTGAATACGGGTATTTATTATACGCATAAAAACTTTTATGCAGGCGTGGGAGCCATGCACATAATGGAGCCTGAACTGGAAATGGAAGAAAATATTTCTACATTCATAGGCCGGTCATATAATTTAACCGGCGGATACAATATTCAACTAACTAATCCGTTGTATGAATTACAACCTTCCGTGTTTCTGAAAACAGACCTGATAAGCTTCCAGGCCGACATTACAGCGCGGATAGTTTATAATAAGATGTTTAATGGCGGGCTTTCCTGGAGAGTTAATGAGTCGGCGGTAGTTATGCTGGGAGTTACATTCGGCAATATACAAGCAGGATATGCTTATGATTTTCCGACGAGGGGCGTCTTACTGAGAGCAACGAGCGGAAGCCATGAAGTGATGGTGAGGTATCAGGTGAAGCTAAATAAAACCAAGTCGGGGCAATATCGACATAAAAGTGTACGTATATTATAACAGTATATGAAAAGGGTATTATTAGTACTTATGGTTATTGCATTACTTCCCTCATGCGGAAGAAACTTGCGTAACATAGGAGAGGTTACAGGAGCAAGAGCCATAGCCGTAAACGAACCGGCTCCCTATGGCATGGTGTTAATAAAAAGAGGGGCATTTGAAATGGGGCCCTCGGACAAGGATTCGTTATGGGGAATGATGGCAGAAACAAAAGGTGTTTCTTTTGATGCGTTCTGGATGGACCAGACGGAGATAACCAACGCCAAGTATCGCCAATTCGTTTATTGGGTGCGGGATTCTATTATCCGTGAGCGTTTGGCCGATCCGGCTTACGGAGGCAACGACCTGTTTAAAATTACGGAAGACCGGTATGGAGAGCCGGTTGAACCTTACTTGGACTGGAGCCGCCCAATCCCCTGGAGGCGGGCCACAGAAGACGAACAACTGGCGATAGAGAGCATTTATTATACCAATCCGGTTACGGGAGAGAAAAAATTAGACGAAAAACAGATGCTTTTCAGCTATGAATGGTATGATTATACCTCCGCAGCCTTACGTAAACACCGCCTGAACCCTGCCGAACGAATACTCAATACGGACATTACGGCAGACCCGAACGAGATTGTCATGATATCGAAAGATACAGCTTATATTGACGATGAAGGGCGTGTTATCAATGAAACCATCACACGCCCGCTGGGTAGCGAATGGGACTTCCTTAATACGCGTATCATCAATATTTACCCGGACGAAACGTGCTGGATAAACGATTTTAACAATGCATATAACGAACCGTATATGCGAATGTATTTCCAGCATCCCGGTTATGATGATTATCCGGTAGTAGGCGTAACATGGGAACAGGCTGCCGCTTTTTGTGTCTGGCGCACCAACTTGTTTAAAGCGTCTATGAATCTTCCTTCCGGCCAGGCATTCGAGCCATTCCGGCTCCCCACGGAGGGCGAGTGGGAATATGCCGCCCGTACCGGTAAGAATGAATACAAATATCCATGGGCGAACGGCGAATTACAGAGTGCAAAAGGTTGCTTCCTCGGAAACTTCAAGCCTGGAAACGGTAATTATACGGAAGACGGCCATCTGATATCTTCAAAAGCAGGTTCTTTTGCGCCCAATGAGTTTGGCCTGTATGATATGGCCGGCAATGTAGCGGAATGGACAGCCACCGTTTATTCGGAATCAGGTCCGAGCCAAATGAATGATATGAATCCCGACTTACGTTATAATGCAGCGAAGGAAGACCCTTACGCCATGAAGTCGAAAGTGGTTCGCGGAGGTTCGTGGAAAGACGTAGCCCGGTTTATCCGTTCGGATATGCGCACCTTCGAATATCAAAATGTACCCCGTTCATACATCGGTTTCCGTTGCGTACGTACACAGGTAGGTTTTTCACGTTCCAAGGGGAAATAATAAATAAACATACAACAGGTAAGATAAAATACTTCATAGACAATGGGAAAGTATAGAAGATATAAAAACAGGGTGGAAATGTACCTTTCAAGCGATAAAGGAAAACGCTTGCTGAACTTCTGTTACAGTTGGGGGGCTTCCATCGTTATTTTAGGCGCTATGTTTAAAATCCTGCATCTTCCGTATGGCAACACAATGTTAGCAGTCGGAATGATTACGGAGTTTCTGGTATTCTTTGTTTTCGGATTCGAAAAACCGAATTCGGACTATCACTGGGAGGATGTTTTTCCGGTATTGAAATCAAAGAATCCGATGGATCGCCCTGATTTCGGCGCTACTCCGGTAGCTGCCATTATGAGCTCTTCCGCCAATCTGGAAGACGACGATGCTTCCGGCGCCCCTAATCTGGCAGGGGCAAAGGTAAACTTCACCGGTGGAGGTACACAAAACGTAAACCTCGGAGGGATGGGTCTTTCTCCTATTGACGTAACGGAAGAAGATACAAAGAACCTGTCTGGCAGTATTAAGAAATTGAGCGCCGCAGCCGAGCAAATCTCCAAAATGGCTGAGTTGACAGACGCAACTCAAAAATACCTCGACCAGCTTTCGGGCATGTCCGGTCACATGGACCGCTTTAGTAAAGTAACCCATTCGTTATCGGATGTATCGGAAACCTTGTTAGATTCATATAAGCATATCACCGACAATTCAGACGGCATCACCCGTAATTCACAAGGGTATGTTCAACAGATGGAACTGTTGAACCGCAATCTTACCGGGCTGAATACCATCTATGAGATGCAGTTGAAGAGTATCAGTTCTCAGATTAATTCGATCGAACATATTAATGCCGGCCTGGACCGTATCAAAGACCTGTATACAGGTTCGCTTACGGATAGCGCTGTGTTCCGTACAGAAACAGAGCGGATGGCACAACAATTGACGCAGTTAAATCAGGTATACAGCCGGTTGTTAAGCGCTATGACGATTAATATGGGGCCTGTTCCACAGAATCCTTACCAGCCGCAACAACAAAATCCATATCAACAACAGCCACAGGGTAATCCTTATCAATCACCTTATACGAAGTAAAAAAGATGGCAGGCGTAGGAAATAATCCTAATTCACCGCGTCAGAAAATGATTAATCTGATGTATCTGGTGTTCATCGCAATGATGGCGCTTAATGTGTCGTCGGAAGTATTGGATGGGTTTGGTTTGGTAGACGACAGCCTGCAAACGTCCATCAGCAATACGAGTAACCGCAATGATATTATAAGCAATGAATTACAGACGTATTACCAGGCAAATCCCGCCAAGGCTGAAGAATGGTACAACAAAAGCATTCGGGTAAAAAATGCGTCGGATGATATTTATGATTATATCTCGGACTTGAAAGAGCGTATTGTGAAAGTGGCCGATGGAAAAGACGGCAATCTAAACGATATCCGCAACAAAGACGATCTGGAAGCGGCTTCCCGCATTATGCTGGCTCCCATTGATGGAGAAGGTAAAAAGCTCAGGGAAGCCATAGACTCGTATCGCAAGGCGATGGCCAATATGGTGGACGATCCAGGGAAGACAGCCGTTATTGAAGCCACGCTCAGCACACAGCCGCCTAAACAGGCGGGTATTAGTCAACGAAACTGGGAAGAGTCGCTCTTTGAGAATATGCCGGTTGCCGCCGCCATAACGCTGCTTTCAAAGCTGCAAAGCGATATACGCTATGCACAGGGGGAAGTGCTTAACAATTTACTAAGCAGTATTGATGTAGGCGATTATCGCGTAAACATTATCGAAGCACAGGTGATACCGGAAAGCCAAATCGTAATGCGGGGGAGCCAGTATAAGGCCAATATTGTCTTATCTGCCATTGACTCTACCAAGCGCCCGGTGGTGTATGTAAACGGCCAACGCCTTCCCGACGCAAACAAGGGGCTGTTTACCGTCAACACAGGAACCACAGGAACATTCCCTGTAAAGGGCTACATAGAGATGCCAAACAGTGACGGAAGTATGCTGCATCGTGATTTCGAAAGCCAATATTTCGTTACCGAACCAAACGCAACCGTTGCCCCTACATTAATGAATGTACTATATGCCGGCTATACAAATCCGATTCGCATAGCCGTACCGGGCATACCGAGCGGCAATATAACAGCTACAATGACGAATGGCACTTTAAGCCGCAATGGCGATTTGTGGGATGCACGCCCTGCAACCATAGGTACTGAGGCTATCATTTCGGTGAATGCCCGGATGGCAGACGGGCGCGTGGTGCAAATGGCAAACACGCCTTTTCGTGTGCGCGCCTTGCCCGACCCCCTTCCTTATATCGACTATAAAGACCAAAACGGGAATATCCGTAAATTCAGAGGAGGAAATCTGGCGAAACGCAGCTTGGTGGAAGCGGATGGCATCCTTGCGGCTATTGATGATGATATATTAAACATCGCATTTACCGTATTGCGTTTTGAAATCTCGTATCCCGATTCGTTCGGTAATATGATTAACGAACCGGTGGAAGGAAGTAAATTCTCCGAACGCCAGAAGAATTATATCCGTGGTTTGGCGCGGGGGAAACAATTCTGGATCAACAGGGTGGTAGCCCGGGGACCGGATGGGATAGAACGTACCATATCACCTATTGAAGTAAGAGTAAATTAAGATAAAAAAGATATGAAACGCTTGTATTACATACTGGCTTTAGCAGGTTTTCTGATAACATCCCTCCCGTTATATGCACAGGAAGGGAACGGCGCCCAACAGGAGCGGAGAGGACCGCGTGCACGTACAGGAAGCAGGGAGGCGGATAAAAAAGAGACGGGCTTACCGGAACTGACCGTTCGCGCGCAGGATATGAACGAACGCATGATACAGGAGATAGGAAATGCCCGCTGGATGCGCGTAATTTACCGCGAAATCAATCTGGAAAAAGAACAGAACGCTCCGCTGTATTATCCGGTAAAGCCTTTGAACGGCAGCATGAACCTTTTCTCTACTATTTTCCGGTTGATGAGCGAAAACAAGCTGGTTGCCTACCGGTACGAAGATGGTTTTGAGGCGTTCGATGAAGCCCATCTTATCAATTTCAAAGAAGATGTACTCGACAGGGCGTATATTTATTACGAAGAAGTTCCGGGGCGCACCGGGGAAGGGCCTTCGTATACAATCAATGAAAGCGATATCCCGTCGGCGGATGTATTGGCGTATTACGTGAAAGAAGCCTGGTATTTCGACCAAAACAACTCCGTATTCGACGTGAAGCCTTTAGCAATTTGCCCGATACTTACCACCTCCGGCGACTTGGGCGAACAGACAACCCCGCTCTTCTGGATACCGTATGAAAATATCCGCCCATATATTACTAATTCGCTTATTATGACGTCCAATATTAATAATGCGAAAACATTTACGATAGACGATTATTTCCGCCGCCGGATGTTCGATGGCGAAATTATTAAAACGGAGAACCTGATGAACCGGACATTACGGCAATTATATCCGGAACCCGACTCGCTAAAACTGGCGCAGCAACAAATAGAAACCCAGTTGGATACATTCAGGGAATCACTCTATTGGCAGCCCGACACAACGCAGGTGACGGATACAAAACAATCTAAGAAAACGGCCCGCGTTGCTACAACAGCGTCAACTGCTAAAGAACCCAAGCAGCAAAAGGTATCGGCCCCCAAAGCGGAAAAAAGCGCCGCGCCGGTTCGGAGCGTTCGCAGAAGACGGTAATGTACTGGACATTGTTTTTGACATTTATACGTATCGGAACCTTTACCATCGGCGGAGGTTATGCGATGCTCCCGTTAATTGAACGGGAAGTCGTTAACCGTGGCTGGATTGCAAAAAAAGATTTTATTGACCTTTTTGCCGTAGCGCAGTCGTTGCCCGGTATTTTCGCTGTCAACATATCTATCTTTTTAGGGTATCGGTTAAAGGGTATCAGAGGGAGTACGGTTTGTGCATTAGGCACTATCCTCCCTTCTTTCGTCATTATACTTGCTATCGCTCTTTTCTTTACCCAAATACAAGAGAATGTATGGGTGGAAAAGATATTTAAGGGACTTCGTCCGGCAGTAGTAGCCCTGATTGTTGTTCCTTGTATTACCGCCGCCCAATCCGCCGGGCTTACCTGGCAAACCGCTTTTATCGCAACCGCTGCCGCCCTGTTAATATGGCTGGCAGGGATTTCGCCTGTATATATAATTGTAGTGGCTGCTACCGGCGGGCTTATCTGCGGATTAAACAAAAAGAAACAGTAACATGATATTCCTGCAACTATTTTGGGCATATATAAAAATCGGGCTTTTCGGTTTCGGAGGAGGCTATGCGATGCTTTCACTTATTCAGGAAGAGGTAGTAGAAAAGTATGGATGGATCAGCTTACAGGAATTTACGGATGTAATCGCTATTTCGCAAATGACGCCCGGCCCTATCGGCATCAACAGCGCTACCTATATCGGCTATACGGCTGTGCATAATGCGGGATATGCTACCGGCCTTTCCATCTGTGGCTCTTGCATCGCTACCTTTGCCGTGTGCCTTCCTTCGTTTATCCTGGTACTGGTTATTTCGTATTACTTCAACCGGTTTAAACAAAACCGGTATGTAGAAGCCGTCTTTACCGGATTACGCCCTGCCAGCGTGGGCTTAATCGCAGCAGCGGCCTTGCTATTTATGAATCACGAGAATTTTATTGATTATAAAAGCTTTCTCATTTTCGGAGCCGCCTTTATTCTCACATGGAGATTTAAACTACACCCTATTCTAATGATTTTTCTGGCCGGTATTGCCGGGCTTGTTCTTTACTGGTAAATCCACGAACTCTTTCTCTTTTCGAGTTGTAAGTAAAGACCACATTTATCTTCACATAAGTTATCCACCTCAATTGAGTATAACTGAAATAGTAAAGCGTCAGGGAAGGTCGTAGTTCCCGTATATTGTTACAGGAGTTTCCATAATTGAAACGTCGCTACCGGGGAAATCACTTCTGGGGGACAGGCTATGGTTGCTGGAGTACAGGTCAGATAACGGAAGCTGTATTGGAAGCATACCTGAATCACCACAAGGACAGTCCG
>JAIRKZ010000102.1 GCA_031259845.1 Tannerellaceae bacterium
TGTTTATTAAAACAAACATCAATAACATTCCGATTCTCTTCATTTTCCATAAATTCTGTAAATTCATATTCTCTATCTTTATCTTTGATGTTTCGGTACAAAAATAAGATTCTTCTTAATTGTATCAATGATTGGTTCCTTCGAATAAGTCGTGGGTCTCCCTTTGGCGGGTGGAGGTTGTTTTGAAATTATTGAAGGTGTAGCTTAGGGTGAGCATGATTAGCGGGTAGCGGGGGCGGATTTTGGTATAGGATTGCAATACCGACGTGTTGATGCGGCTGTTGTAGCGGGCGGAGTTGAATACGTCGCGGAAGGCCAGCGTGGCATTCAGTTTGCGTTTGAATAATTGCTGGCGGACGGCGAGGTTGGCATACCAGAAAGCATCTGTCTGCCCCTGGGTTGTTACCGATGGGCCTACGAAATTGCCGTCTAACTGGATACGGGTGTATTTCCCGGCGTCGAGTCCGTTATTGAGCGCTATTTCGTAATTGGCGCTTTCTTCGTCGCTGTTGCCCAGCTTATATTCGTTTTCCACCTTATAATAATAGAGGCTTCCGTTCAGATTAATGTTCCACCGGCGAATGGGTTGGGCTTGTACGTTCAATTCGATGCCGGTGGAATAATCCCGTCCTACGTTTGCCATTGAATCGAGGGTTACGCCGGCTTCGTAAGGCACGCGCAAACGTTCTATCTTATCTTTTCTTTTGCGATGGAAGAACGTGGCCGAGACGGAGTGTATGTCTATATTCTTTTTATAGTTCAGTTCGTATGAGTTGATATATTCGGGACGGATGTCCGGGTTGCCAATCTCGGCCGAGTAATAATCGCGATAGGTAATATAAGGCTCCATATAGAATAATTGCGGGCGGGTGGTGCGATAGGAGAAAGCAGCCATAAGGGTATGCCCCCCGGGGAAATTATACCCGACGTGAGCCGAAGGGAAAAACTCAAAGCGATTCACCGTGCGGTTTGCCCATTCCTTCGAGCTGCCCAATACCCGGCGCGTATGTTCGGCCCGTATGCCTGCCTGGAAATCGAAGGCCCCGTAGCTATCGGCCAGGATGCCATAAAAGGAATTGATTCCCCGCTGGAAATAGAACGTATTATAGATATCATCGCGCCAATAGAATATCTTTTGGGCCGGGTTCCAATACTCCATACTATAGTCTCCGTCTTCAAGGTAGGAGAAATATTGGTAGCCCGCCTCTATCCGCCCTGTTTCACGGTAAGGGTAAATGTAATCGAGGTTTGCCCGTACCGTCCAGCGGTGTTCGTCTTCGTAGGCGCGATGGCCTTGCTGGCGTTCTCCCTGGCCGTCTATCAGGTCGCTGGAAAAATATTCCAGGGCGTCTCCCCCGTATTTAGCATAGTAGCTGCCGGAAAGGCTATGCCCATTATCGTTGAATTTGTGTGCAAAGCCGGCGGTTCCCTGAAAATACGTTTCGTCTATCTCGTACCTGTCGTGGCTCAGGTAAATGCCCTGTTCGAAGACCACGCCACCGGCTTTCCGTTCTTCCGAATAATCAAGGTTGCCATTACGGTTTGTTCCTCCATAGCCGCCTTCCACATCTACGTTGAGCGTTGTTTTGGATAGGGAATAAAGCCAGCCGGTTTTCAGCGAATAGTTATACCCGCGGCTTCTGCGAGGCCCGTTGGAAAGGGAAGTAGTGGCGGTATCGGCCACAATTGTGGTTTTCTCCTGGTTAAAATCGCTTTTCCGCACCCGTTCGGTATACGAGCCTCCCAGGTACCAGCGCAGATGATTGTTTTGCTGTGTAAGCAGGAAATCCATCGCGCGTGAATAGACGGCGCTTCCACTGGCGTTCACCATACCGCTGAATCCGTGTTGCGCATGCTTTTTGGTAATGATATTGATAATACCTACGTCTCCTTCGGTATCGTGGCGGGCGGAGGGGGTGGTGATAATCTCGATGTTCTCGATATGTCCCGAGGGTACTTGTTCCAATGCCTGGGTACCGGAGAATATGCTGGGTTTACCATCCACGTATACGGTAAAACCGCTGCTTCCGCGAAAGGTTACATTTCCCTCGGCGTCTACGCGTATGGAGGGTGTGTGTTCCAATATATCCACGGCCGAACCGCCTCCGGCCAAAAGGTTGCCTGAGGCTTCGATTATTTTCTTGTCTAATTTATAAATAACCTGTTTCTTTTGGGCTACAACTTCTACTTCGGCCAGTCCTACTTCGAGGGCTTTCATTTCAATAACGCCTAAATCGAGCGCAGGCGCCGAAGCGTTCAGCTGGATATTGGAGCGGGTATATACGTCGAAGCCCACTAACCTGACGAGTAGCGTATACTCGCCGTAGGGCAGATTGGCAACGGCAAAGCTCCCGTCGGGGCCGGGCAATGTATGCGAAACAGGATTTTCATTCCCGTTTACGAAGAGGAATACATCGGCAAAATCAATGGGTCTGTGATTACCTGCTTCAACAATCTTCCCTTTAATCAGGGGATTCGTGGCTGCATTTACAGAGGAAACAAGGCTTATGGACAGGAGTATGAGATAAAAACACTTCGACATCTTATTAATCATGGATTAGTTATACGGGGCGTAAAGTTATTATATTATGACATATCCTCAAAACATCTTATTTATAAAAAACTTAACTTAACGTACACAGGAATGAAACTTTTTTTGCAGTACTTTACGGCGAATAATAATAAAAACGAGTAAACTGTATGAAAAGAGTCTCTTTATTAGTGATGATAATTTGGGGTATGAATTATTTTATATCCGCACAGGTTACCACATCGTCGATAAGCGGCAAGGCTGCCGATGCAGCAAACAGCGAGGCCATTGCCGGCGCTACGGTACGGGCGGTTCACGAGCCTTCGGGTACTTTCTATGGCGGGGTTACAAACGCCGACGGTTATTACACGATACAGGGTATGCGGGTAGGCGGGCCTTATAAAGTGGAAATATCGTATATTGGGTACGAAACGGCGGCCTTTACCGGGATTATACTGAAACTGGGCGCTACTACAGATATTTCGGTCAAACTGAAAGAATCATCCGAATTGCTGGCCGAGGTGGTGATTGTAGGGCAGGGGGGCGTTGACGCAGGCAAGACCGGCGCCGCTATGAGCATGAACGCGGAGCAAATTGTCCGCATGCCTTCTATCTCCGGCAGTATTGCAGACATTATCCGCCTGAACCCGCAGATTAGCATAAGCAACAGCGGCGCCATGTCTTTTGCCGGGACGAACAACCGCTATAACAGCTTCCAGATAGACGGGGCGATGAACAATGACGTTTTCGGGCTGACCACCAACGGATCGAACGGGGGACAGGCCGGAACCCAGTCTGTATCCATGGAAACGATAGAGCAGATACAGATTAATGTGGCGCCGTATGACGTACGCCAGTCGGGCTTTACGGGGGGAGCCATCAATGCCATAACCAAATCGGGGACTAATACGCTTCATGGCGCCGTATACGGTTTTGGGAACAACCAGAGCCTGATAGGTGAAAAGTACGCCCTGATGAACGGCGAAACCAGCGAAAAATATAATGACCAGGATGAGTACAGGGCGGGCGTTACGCTGGGCGGCCCTGTGATTAAGAACAAATTATTCTTCTTTGCCAACTACGAAAGCTCGAATAAAAAATATCCCAACACGTACGGGTTAGATGCCGCCGCTTCAAACGTAGATGCAGGCAGGGCGGAAGATATCCTCGGTAAAATAAAGGAAATGGCCGGGGCGCAGGGAATTACGTACAACAGCAGTTTCGACGCGCCGGATGTGTATACAAAATCCGATAAGGCCGGCGTTAAGCTGGATTGGAATATCCACGACAGGCATAAGGCGTCTTTGCGCTGGAGTATGGTTTCGGCCAAACAGTTGAATATGACAAGTACTGCCTCGAACCTGAACTCGTCTGACTATGCCTACGACTTTGTTTCCAAAACGAACTCCTTTATCGCCGAATTGCAAAGCCGCCTTTCAGACAGGGTAAGCAACGAGTTTCGCGCGTCGTTCGTGCGCGTGCGCGACCGGCGCGATCCGGGCGCCCCGTTTCCGATGGTCAGTATTGCCAATGTGGGGGGCGGCAATGTGAATATCGGCAACGAACGCTCTTCGATGTTGAACCGCCTCGACCAGGATATATGGTCGTTTACCGACAATCTTACGCTGTACGAGGGAGACCATACGTTTACACTGGGCACGCATAATGAGTTTTCACATTTTGCCAACCTGTTTATCCAGGACGCTTACGGCACTTATTATTACAATAATATGGACGACTTCCTGGCGGGTAAAATCAACCAGTACCGTTTTTCGCAAGCCAACGTCTCCGTAACGGGCAATCCCTACTGGGAAGCCGCTTTCAGCACAGGACAGTTAGGCTTTTATGCACAAGACAAATGGAATGCCACCGGCAGGCTGGCCCTTACGCTGGGCCTTCGTATGGATATTCCCCTGTTTTTCGACGCCCCGGCAGAGAATACCGGCTTCAACGAATATGCCGCTTCCAAGGGCTGGGATTATAAAACGAACCGGAAGTTGAGCAGTTCGCCGCTGTTTTCCCCGCGCCTGGGTTTCCGCTATACGATAGACAGCGACGGGAAGGTTATCCTTCGGGGAGGCGCCGGCATATTCACCGGACGTATCCCGTTTGTATGGCTGAGCAATAATTTCTCGAACACCGGTATCCAGTTGTCTATCTACAATACGAACGCGGCGGGCGACCTGTCTCTTATTTTAGACCCGGACAAGCAGGCGGCCAATGTAAGCCGGCTCACGGCAGGGGGCAGCCAGCTTGTCAACGTATTCTCCAAAAACTTCAAATTCCCCCAAACCATGCGCGCCAACCTGGGGCTCGACGCTGAATGGGCCGGCATTGACTGGACTGCCGAAGCGATCTTTTCAAAAACATTGAACGATATTCTTTATCAAAACCTGGCGTACGACCCGGACGGGAATACCCTGGGGAAGACTTTCCCAAGTTTGAGTTTCGACCAGCGCCCGCTGTTTGAACGGGTAACAACCGGAACCGACTATTCCCTAATCTATGCTTTGTCAAATACAAACAAAGGTTACTCTTACAACCTTTCCTTAAAGGGCGAAAAGAAGCTCTACACCGGTATTGACCTCATGGCCTCCTACACTTATACCCGCTCTAAGTCCGTCAACAGCGGAACTTCATCCGTAGCCCAGTCTAATTGGGCCTATAATTATACCCGGGCCAATCCGAACGACCCTGAACTTGGATTCTCTGCATTCAATTTCCCCCACCGTATCAACGCTTCCGTGTTCTACCATAAAAGTTATGCCAAATCGTGGACTACGGTGGCCGGCCTGATTTATACCGGTTCGTCGGGCGCCCCTTATTCGATATACTATGCCGGCAGGGATTTGAACGACGACAGCGCCAACGGTAACGACCTGATTTTTATCCCTACCGACGCGCAAATAGACCAAATGCAATTTGGAGCTGCCTCCGGTTATACCATAGATGAACAGAAAGCAGCCATGAAAGCCTGGATTGCCGCCGACCCCTACCTGAGCCGGCATCGTGGAGAATACTTTGAACGCTATGCTGCCAACGAGACGTTCGAACATCATTTCGACTTCCACCTTGCGCAAAAGTACAGCTTCCGTACAGGCGGCGCGATACATTCGCTGGAACTGTCGTTCGATATATTAAACGTGGGCAATCTGTTCAGCAGGGAATGGGGTCGCTATGCCTCTGCCGGCGGGTCGGCAACCTATTACAGCCCCATTACCTGCAGCGGCAAAGGCGTTTTCCAGTTCCTTCACGGCAATGATTACAGCATGCGTTCTTACAGCGACTATTATTCCCGCTGGAGAGGGCAGGTGGGTTTGAAATATACCTTCTGAAAAAACACACGCTCTACTTTTCTCTTATGCACACTTTTTTCTACAGGCATTGCCATCGAACGGTAATGCCTGATTTCATTTGGAGGTTTCCGAACGTTCGGAAAAGTTGAAAATGCCGTTGGGAGGTTTTCTGAACTTTCAGGAAAGTTGAAAATACCGTTGGGACGTTTCTGAAAGTTTTCAGAACGTTGAAAATGCCGTTGGGAGGTTTCTGAAAGTTTTCAGAACGTTGAAAA
>JAIRKZ010000131.1 GCA_031259845.1 Tannerellaceae bacterium
TTGCCGATGCCGGTTGGCTATAGCGATCCAGAAACCCTGAAGATGTCAAAATACTTACATTCCATGTCTTTAGATGGACATCTATTCCTATAAATAATTCTTGTCCATTAAAATTAAAAATTGTTACTTTGTCCTGTTTTCATAAGTGTAATAATTAGAAGATTAAACTTTTACAACTTGAAATTAGTCATCTTTTTATTACACTTTTCTTATTTTAATCGCCAAATACTCATCGCTCGGGGAACGCCCAGCGGCAAGGGGCGGGAGCACCCGTCCCGACGAGTGTCCAAAGCAAACATAGTAACTTTCGCCTTACCGAACTCTTCCATCTCATACCAACTCTCCGCTCCGCAGATGATCGATGCAATAGCGATAAACAAAATGTCATCCAAATCATGCTCACGCGTGCGTTCAACACGAGGATCTCTTATAGTCGCAAAATAACTCATCGGACTTTTCACAGTGCTTTTGGGGACGGAAAGATAATTCTTTTTCTACTATTTCCATATAAATTTAGATGCGTCAGCCCTGTGTTTTGACGGCATATCTTATGTTTGAAAACAGCTTTAGGGGCATAAAAAGGCTATTACTTTGATTGTAATAGCCCAATAACTATGTATTTATGTCTTGTGACCCGGGTGGGAGTCAAACCCACGACCTCCAGAACCGGAATCTGGCGCTCTATTCACTAAGCTACCGGGCCAATGACGACGCAAAAGTAGTGATTATATCTTATGAATACAAATTTACTTTAAGATATCCATTCTTCCATATTGTTGAAAAAGATATTCAGAGAATGGGTAGCTCCCGTCTCTTGATTTGGAGTCTTCGTCTCGTGATACGGAGCTTTAGCTTCTGGTGATTTACAGGTATTTGACGCCGTATTTGACATCTCCTTATGGGAAGAGGACTAAACTCCGTGTAAAGTAGGCTTCCTTATCTTACCCGTTTTCTTAGGTCAGATTTGTATGCTGGAGTGTGTCCGTCCGGAGTAGTCAAATGGAACTGAAAGCGTTCAGAGCCTCCGATCCGGAAGTACTGTCGGAAATATTCTTCTTAATTCGTTAGAAAGGCATAAAAAACGTACCTTTGCAGCCGTAAAATCAGCGCATGTGAATCGATACTTTATCTATTTGGCTTATAATGGGAAAAACTATTGCGGCTGGCAAGTACAGCCAAATGTTCCAACGGTGCAGCATACCTTGGAACATGCCTTGTCAATATGGTTTCGCCAGACGGTGACAGTTGTTGGAGCCGGACGCACGGATGCAGGCGTACATGCCCGTTTGATGGTAGCGCATTTTGACTGGGAAGAGAAGATTGATAATCTACCCTTTCTGGTGGATAAACTAAACCGCCTCCTCCCCGCAGATATTGCGATAGGAAAGATAATCCCCGTCAGGGAGGATGCACATGCCCGGTTCGACGCCCGGTTCCGGACGTACTATTATTATGTGACGGCAAGAAAAGACCCGTTTAATAACGAGTTTGTCTGCCGCTTGCACGGAAGCCTTGATTTCGAAGCTATGAACGAATCTTGCCGCGCCTTGTGCTGCTGTACCGACTTTACCAGTTTCAGTAAACTGCATACTAACGTAAAGACAAACAATTGCTGCGTTATGTATGCGGGGTGGGAGAGGGAAGGAGAGTTGTGGAAATTCACCATTACCGCCGATCGTTTTCTTCGGAATATGGTACGCGCCATTGTAGGAACCCTGTTTGATGTGGGGCGGGGCAAACAGACGCCCGAAGATTTTAAAACAATTATAGAAGCCAAAGACAGGGGCTGCGCCGGCACTTCGGCGCCAGCCCATGCCCTGTTCCTGGCCGATATAGTTTATCTGGAAGACGTGTTTGATCTGGATATCAAATGTTACATTTAACGTCAAAAATAATAATTTATGCATACGCATCCGATATTCCACCCATTGAAGCTATGCATTTCGTCTTATCAACAAGAACCTCATTATCCGAAATAGGAGGGCGATATGCTTATTATTTCACGAATTTTGACTCCGGGAATATGCGTAAAATATTTGACTCGGGAATGAATCATTACGTACAAGTTAATCCCGGATCACAGATTATCCGGCATGCCGACCAATTCAACTGGAGAAATAGTGCAAAAGCCTATTGGAATGTATATGAATCGGCTGCTCGATTATAAATTATCAATACAAAAAAATGCCGGGGAATAAATAAATATTTTCTGCAGGAATAAAATTAAGATGAAATGCTTACATTTGGCCTCAGAATTAAGAATCAAATGATACGATATAGCTTACTTTTATCACTTTGTGTCTGTACCCTAAGCATAAAGGCACAGGATATGAAAACGCTCTTCACACAGACGCCCGATTCGTATCTTCCTCAATTGGAGACAGCCTGGCGGAAAGACCTGATAGACCTTTATCTCACAGGAAAAGAAGCTCACCTGCAAAACACGATGGGAGGCTATTCCAAGCTGTTGAAGCTGACAGACGACTATTTACAGTTGCAAGTGACCGAACGAAGCTTGGTAGAGATGAAAAAGTTCCCCTTAATAAATAACACCCATATCCTCTGTATGGTTACCACGATAGAAGGCCCTGTGGCAGACAGCCGCGTCAGGTTTTATACCACCGAATGGCAGCCGTTAGAATCCACTAACCTCTTCACCCCCGTAACAGTAGACTGGTTTATAAGCGAAAACGTCGACAAAGATAGCGACGCTTATAAAGATGCCGTAATCCGCCTTGATATAGATTTGATAAAGTATCTATTGAACTCCGAAAACCAAACGTTGACAGCCGTTTATACAACTCCTTTGTATCTGAGCGAGCAAGATAGAAATAAGACTCTCCTTATCTTGAAAGATTACCCCAAAGTCTATGTATGGGATAAATCCACCTTTCACTAACTGTTTTTAACCCAAAATGCATATCACGATTCACCCGGAATATAGTTTCCTGACCCCTTTTGTTGAACGTTTGCCCATCTGCTTTGAACAAGACGGAGAATTTCTTTACATAGGTAGGAACAAGCTGAAAATCATGCATACTGACCATCTGGATATAACTGTGAAATCATTTAAGATTCCCCATATTATCAACCGGGTTGCCTATGCTTTTTTCCGTCCGTCCAAGGCCAAACGCTCCTATTGGAACGCTTTGAAATTGCAAGACAAAGGAATTTGCACACCCAGCCCTATCGCTTATATGGAAGAGAAGAAGAAAGGTTTGCTTTCCCGTTCGTTCTATGTTTCGCTGTACGTATGCTATCCGGGCCTGATGCGCGAATTGCGTGACCGTTCACTCTGCGAAGTAAAAGATTTAGCAGAAGCATTTGCGCATTTTACGGCAGATATTCACAACCGGCAAGTGTATCATCTCGATTATTCTCCCGGGAATATTCTTTATAAGAAGCAAGAAAGGCAATATTCCTTTTGCCTGGTAGACACAAACCGGATGCATTTTGATAAAAAAGTAGGTGAAAAAGCGGCTGCCTTTAATCTGCGGAAATTATGGGGAAATGAAGAAGTCGTTCTTTTCATTGCCGGGATTTATGCACACGACCGAGGTTTTAACGAAGAAAAATTCAAAAATAAAGTTTTAATATACCGCCGGAGGTTCTGGAAAAAGTAAACATTTTATTTCTCGCCGAAGTAACTATCTTTGTCCCCAACTAATAAAAAAACATGACAAACCTATTTAAATTATTGAACAGATCGACAAGACGCCTCAATAGATTGTTCCTCTTGTCATTGAGTATCGTTTCTCTTTCTGCTTTTGCGCAGAAAACCATTAGTAAAGAAATTATTGCCGGAAAAATCAAGGCTACCGACAGTTATATCCGACAAATACGCGGATACCTGCACGAATATCCCGAACTATCTTCAAAAGAGTTCGAAACTACCCGCTTCCTCCAGGCGGAAGTGTCGAGAATGGGATTGCCCGTTACGCCGGTTCGGGGAACAGGGTTTTATGCCGTTTTGGATACGCGTAAACCGGGCAAAACGATAGGCTTACGTACCGACATTGACGCCTTGCCTATCGTTGAGTCGCCAGTGAATCTGAAGCAACAGAAAAAGTGGATATCCAAAGTCGAAGGAGTCTCTCATACCTGTGGGCACGACGGGCATATGGCCGTTTTACTGGGTGCCGTCAAGATTCTGACAGAAATGAAAGATCAGCTCAAGGGAAAAATTGTCTTTATTTTTGAAGAAGGCGAGGAAACAAGTGCAGGTATAGAGGCGATGGTCGAAGCCTTGCGTCCGCTGCATATCGACGCCTTTTACGGTAATCATCTGGCTTCGGCTTTCCATACAGGTATTTTTGCTATCCAGGGAGGTCCTCTCATGGCTGGCGCCGCAACGGTGGCGTTCGATGTGATAGGGAGAGGTGGACATGCTTCGCGCCCCGACTTGTCTATTAGCCCGATTTTTGCAGCGGCCAATATCCTTACAGGGATTTCGATTGCATGGAACAATCAGCGGGATATCACCCAAATCCTTACTTTAGGTATCTCGCAGATTCACGGAGGAAACGCAGATAATGTGATTCCCAATTCGGTCTATATAGGAGGTACGGTGCGCTTTTTCGACCGGAAAGAAGCAGAAAAAGCCTTTGTCCTTTTCCGGAAAGTAGCCGAAGATATAGCGCATGCACACAATTGCACGGTTCGCTTTCATGATGATATGGGTATTATCCTCGACCCCGTAATCAACGATGATACGCTGGCAGCCTTTACGCTCCGTGTGGTGAAAGAAATTTATCCCGACAGAATATTTGAAGGAGACGGGAAATGGTATGCCGCCGAATCGTTTTCGCAATACAGCAAACTTGCCCCCAGTATCTTCCTGTTTGTAGGAATCAAAAATGAAGAGCTGGGAAGTGGCGCTGAGCATCACAACGACCGCTTCGACATGGACGAAGACGCTCTTTCGTATGCATTGGGCGCAATGGTTCAGTTTTCTGTAAAATACTTAACATCATCCGTTTATTAACTTAGTTCTGGTGATTGTACGCGAGTTCTCGGCAATTGCACGTGGAAGTTTAGGTATTGGCAACATTTTTGATAAGTATTATGAATAGAGTATAAATTGTAGAATACGACATGATGAATCCTAATAAAGAGATGGAATTAAACGAAAAAGACGAACTGCTGAACAATGAAAGTGCGACAAATCTGCAGGAAGAAACGGGAACTATGTCAGCCAATGACATGCAAGCTGACAATGTGGCGGACAAAAAAAACAACCTGCAAAAAAAATATGACGAACTGAATGATTCGCACCTGCGCCTGATGGCAGAATTTGATAATTACAGAAAACGCACCTTGCGTGAAAAGGCGGAACTGATCAAGAGCGGAGGAGAAACTGTTCTTACCGGCCTGCTTCCGGTGATAGACGATTTGGAACGCGCCATGCAAACGGTGCGTACGGCCGAAGATGTCGACGCCGTAAAAGAAGGAGTGGAGTTGATTTATAATAAATTCATTACTTATTTAGGACAACAGGGCGTCAAATCCATTCAGGCTATTGGCGAGCCGTTTGATACGGAAAAGTTTGAAGCTGTTGCTATTATTCCTGCTTCCGATGACAACCAAAAAGGGAAAGTAATCGATAGTGTGCAGACGGGATACACATTGTACGATAAGGTGATCCGTCATGCAAAAGTGGTCGTAGGGGAATAATAATGAGAAAATTAACAACACGAAAATGACAAAAAAAGATTACTACGAAGTGCTGGGTGTTGGAAAGAGCGCTACGGCAGAAGAAATAAAAAAGGCTTATCGGAAAAAAGCCATTGAATATCACCCTGATAAGAATCCGGGCAATAAGGAAGCCGAAGAGAAATTCAAGGAAGCGGCGGAGGCGTACGACGTCTTGAGCGACCCGCAGAAACGTCAGCGTTACGACCAGTTCGGTCATGCGGGAGTAGGCGGCGCTGCCAGCGGCGGTTTCAGTGGCGATTTCGACGTAGAAG
>JAIRKZ010000145.1 GCA_031259845.1 Tannerellaceae bacterium
ACCTGGAGTAATAACGTAAATATAATGCAAGGTTTCGACAGAGGCAATTATTCTTTCTCATTGGGTAATACTACACAAAACGGTATTGTGCCTAATACGGGGTTAGACCGCTATAATGCCCGGTTGTCAGCCGAGGCTAAATTGCACGAAAACTGGACTACCGGTTTTTCCGGTAATTTTGTAACGTCCAAACTTACCAAACAAACCGGAGCGAATAATGGCCTTGTAGCGACTCTTTACGGAGCGCCTGCCAGTTATGACCTGAAAGGAATTCCTAATCATATTGATGGCGACCCGTATACGCAGAATACCTTCAGGGCTACATCCGGGTTCGACGGCCCTTATTGGAGTATCGAACATAATAAATGGGCAGAGCGTAATAATCGTTTCTTTGGTAATACCTATGTGAATTACTCCACTAAATTGAATACCACCGATCATAAACTGGATATCAAATACCAGATAGGGGTTGACTCCTATAATACCAATTATTCGGATATGTGGGGTTATGGGCATGCCAATCAAAAAGGTGAAGTAAACGACCGTAGCTATGTAGTGACGGAAGCAAACCAATTAATAACCGCTACTTATGCATGGAATATCAATGAAGATTGGTCGTTCGACATGTTACTGGGAAATGAATTAGTCCAAAAGAAAAAGAAATATGATTATATTTATGCTACAAACTTCAACTTTCCCGGTTGGAACCATATAAATAATGCCACCTCTTATACATCGACAGAAGAATTTACACGCAGAAGAACCGTAGGTTCATTCTACCAGGTGTCTGTGGCTTACGCTAATATGCTTTATTTAAGTACAACAGGCCGTTATGATGTTGTATCATACATGCCTCGCGACAATCGTTCGTATTTCTATCCTTCCGCTTCTTTAGGATTTATATTTACCGAATTGGAACCTGTTAAAAACAATGTATTGACCTATGGTAAAATCCGTGCTTCCTATGCCCAGGTAGGACAAGGCGAAGACTATTACGAAACTTTTTATGATCTGCCAACTTATAGCGGCGGATTTTATAGTGGTTATCCGATACGGTACCCCATAAATGGCGTTTCGGCATTCACCCAGTATAATATTGTATATGATCCCGGTTTAAAGCCCCAGAATACAAAATCATATGAACTGGGTGCCGATTTGACATTCCTTGACGGATTGTTCTCGGTTAACTATACTTTCTCGCGCCAGGATGTTAAAGATCAGATTTTTGAAGTACCGTTAGCGCGTTCAACCGGCTCCAGTTCATTAGTAACAAACGGAGGAGCCGTTCATACCAATGCGCATGAAGTCACCTTATCCGTAAATCCTGTCAATACCAAAAACTTCAAATGGGATTTGGCGTTTAACTTCTCAAAAATCGACAACTATGTGGATAAATTAGCAGAAGGAGTGGATAATATTATGCTTGGAGGATTTGTAGACCCGCAGGTACGTTATAACATTGGAGACAAAGCACCGGTGATTTATGGCACCACTTATCTGCGCAATGACGCCGGAGAGATAGTAGTAGATGAAAACGGTTTGCCCCAACCCGGAGAAATGGGCGTTATCGGGAATGTTTCACCGGATTTCAATTTAGGGTTCAATACTACGGTTGAAATTCACAAAGTAAGAATAGGCGCTACTTTCGATTGGAAAAGCGGCGGGCAAATGTATCATGGAACCTATCTTACGGCAAATTATTACGGAACTACACAACGTTCGGCTGATTATCGCGACATGGAATCTTTCCTTTTTGAAAGGCCTGCCGTAAAAGTAACCGGTAGAGACGCCGACGGAAATCCTACATCATATGCCCCGAACGATATCCGGATTAAAGGAGAAAACGCTTACGACTATTTCGACACATTAAGCAGTATCTCCGAAGCCGGAGTTTATGATAACGATTTCATCAAATTACGCGAACTGTCCATAAGTTATCCGGTTTGGAGCAAAAACGGCATTGATGTAAATCTGAGCGCCTTTGCCCGTAATATTATTATATGGAGTAAACTAAAAGGCGGGTTCGACCCGGAATCCAGTCAGGGTAACAATAATATGGCCGGCGGATTTGAACGTTTCTCACTGCCGGGAACATCCAGTTATGGTTTTGGTTTAAATGTGAAATTCTAAAAATTAAGGATGATGAAAATCAATAATATAACAAAAGTTCTTCTAAGTACCGCAATCCTTTGCGCTACTTTGGTATCCTGTTCAGAGGATACGATGGACAAGCTCAACGAAAATACGGCAAATCCGAAAGATGTACTTGCAAAATATATCCTGACCGAGGTAATGACCTCTACCGGATTCAGTAGTATTGGCGGCGACATGAATACGTATTTATCACTTTATGTTGAACATGAAACGGGCGTTCATAACCAGTTTATTAATGCGGAAAGGCGCAGAGGCGAACCTTCTAACGCCGCTACATTCAATAATGTATGGGGTTCGATTTATACAACCCTGAAAGACGTTAAAATTGCCATTGATAAATGTTCGCCCGGCGGAAGCGAAGAAGGTAATCCTGCCTTGGGCGTTGCCCAGTTCCTGGCGGCTTACAACCTGGCCTTGTTAACAGATATGTATGGCGACGTCCCTTGGAAAGAAGCATGTGACTACAAGGTAAGTATGGCTCCCCACATAGACAAACAGGAAGTGATTTACCAGGATATCATGGCATATATTGACGCTGCCATCACAAACCTGCAGAGTAGCGCCAGTAACGGCCTGAGCGGACAAGACTTTATCTATGGCGGCGATAATACGAAATGGCTGAAAGCGACGTATGCGTTAAAAGCCCGTTTAACGATGCATTTGCTGCATAGAAGTTCGAATGTACAGGCAGACATGCAAACGGTGCTGGATTGCGTATCCAAATCGTTTACTTCCGCCGGCGAACAATGCTCGCTGTCTATCTATGGCGGATCGCAATTAAACCCCATGTTTGCCACATTCTGGGCCCGCTATGGGATTTCGGCCAGTAAGAGCATGTTCGACCGCATCGTTGAATATGGAGACCCCCGTATAGGCCGTTGCTTTATGGAACCGGGCGCCCAGGTCGTTTTCGCCTCTGCCGACGACGATCGTATCGACCTTCCTCCCAATGGTAATCCTATCCAACAACAATTGGTTTATACAAATTCCATATTTGTTGCCGCCCAAACGGCTCCGACTCATTTAATCAGCTATCATGAAATATTATTCCTCAAAGCCGAAGCATTATTCCATTTAAACAGGAAGGATGAAGCAAAAGCAGCATTAAAAGAAGCTGTAATTGCCGGATTCGCCAATTTGGAAAAGAATGTAAGCGATGCCTTGAGCTCTGATTATTGGGGCGGTTTCGACATTGAAACAAGCGCTATTACGGCAGAAGAAGCCGGCGCCTATTTCGATTCTTCTGTTGCTCCGAAATTTGATGCAAGCCCTTTGAAGGAAATAATGATTCAAAAATACATTGCATTTTGGGGAACAAATGGCGAATCGGTAGAAACCTTTAACGATATACGCCGCATGAAGGCGATGGGAAATGATTTTTATGGCTTGAAAAATCCAAATTCATTCCCCTTACGCACGCCTTACGGAAATTCGGATGTTACAGCAAACCCCAATGTGGAAGCAGCTTATGGCAAGGGGGATTATGTATATAGCGAAAATGTATGGTGGGCTGGAGGTTCACGTTAAGAATAACGAATTATAAAAATTTATAACAAGTTAAAATAAGGAGGTTGCCTTGCAATAAGGCAACCTCCTGTTGTTTTATCGGTTAATGAACGTTATCTTTGCCGGAAATAATCATTAGTAAGAACATTAAAAAACGAAGAAGATGAAGAAAATCGTAATGGTTGCCAGTTTGGCAATAGCGCTGAGCGCGTGTGGTTCATCTGAAAAAAAATCAGGAGGAGATAGTATGGACAACCCGTTCCTTTCAGAGTACACAACCCCTTATGGAGTTCCGCCGTTTGATAAAATTAAACTTGAGCATTACAAACCTGCTTTTCTCTTGGGAATGGATGAGCAAGTGAAAGAGGTGGATGCTATTATCAAACAAACGGAAGCCCCCACTTTTGAGAATACAATTGCGGCATTAGACCGGAGCGGCGAACTACTGATGAAAGTACGCACTGTATTTTACGGGCAAAACAGCGCCAATACAAATGACGATTTACAGGCGCTAAGCCGTGAAATGTCTCCATTGTTTTCCAAACATAGCGATGACATAAACCTCAACTCTGAATTGTTTTCCCGGGTAAAAGCGGTATACGAAAACAGGGACAACCTGAACCTGGATAAGGAACAAGCCAAGTTATTGGAAGAAACCTATAAAGGCTTTGTACGAGGAGGCGCTAATTTAAGCCCGGAAAAACAGGAAACACTCCGTGATTTGAATCGTAAGATAGCTATGCTTCAGCTTACGTTCGGCCAGAATATGCTGAAGGAAACCAATGCCTTCCAATTGGTGATAGATAAGGAAGAAGACCTTTCCGGCCTTACGGACGCTCAGATAGCCAACGCCGCACAGGCTGCCGCCAAAGCAGGGATGGAAGGCAAATGGCTGTTTACGCTGCATAATCCAAGTATAATGCCTTTCCTGCAAAACTCGGCGAAGAGGGAATTGCGCGAAAAAATATTTAACGGATACATCATGCGTGGCAACAACGCCAATGATAATGATAATAAAGAGGTGGTTAAGCAATTGGTAACCCTCCGCCTGGAAAAAGCGAAATTGATGGGCTATGACGATTTCGCTTCTTTTGTATTGGAAGAACGGATGGCCAAAAATGAAAAGAATGTCTACAGCCTGTTGGATGAGCTTTGGACGCCTGCATTGAATAAAGCGGAAGAAGAATTAGCCGACATCCGGGCTGAAATTAAAAAGGAAGGGAATGATTTTACACCGCAGGGCTGGGACTGGCGTTATTATTTTGAAAAAGCAAAGAAAGCGAAGTTCGATTTGGACGAGAGCCAGATAAGGCCCTATCTTAAATTGGAAAATGTATATGAAGGGGCATTTTATGTAGCCAACAAATTGTATGGCATAACCTTTACCCCCGTGCATAATGTACCTGTCCCGCATCCCGAAGCGATCGCTTTTGAATGTAAGGATAAAGACGGAACCCACCTCGGTCTTTTATATATGGATTTCTTCCCCCGTCCGGGTAAAAACGGCGGAGCCTGGTGTGGCGGTTACCGTTCGCAAACCTATAAGGACGGTAAACGGGTAGCTCCAATCGTTACCATTGTATGCAACTTTACTCCCCCGGCGGCAGGCGAACCGGCTCTGCTTAGCGATGATGAGGCCAATACGTTGTTCCACGAGTTTGGACATGCCTTGCATAGTTTGTTCAGGGATGTGCATTATTATGGAATAGCAAGCGTTCCGCGCGATTTTGTAGAATTACCTTCGCAAATCATGGAGCATTGGGTATTTGAACCGGAAGTGCTGAAGGTATATGCCAGGCATTACCAGACCGGTGAAGTAATTCCCGCCGAATTAATAGAGAAATTAGACAAGAGCGGCAAATACGGGCAAGGATTTGCCACAACAGAATACCTGGCCGCTTCTTTCTTAGATATGGATTACCATGTATTGAAAGACCTGCCGTCTAACCAGGAGACATTAAACTTCAACGTCGTAAATTTTGAAGCGAAAACATTAGCCAAGAGAGGCCTGTTAAGCCAGATACCTCCACGTTACCGTTCAACCTATTTCAGCCATACGATGGGTGGAGGGTATACAGCCGGTTATTATAGCTATATCTGGTCGGAGGTATTAGATTCCGATGCTTATGAGGCCTTTAAGGAAACAGGCGATATTTTCAATCAGGAAATGGCCGCTAAATTCCGCAAATATGTACTTACGCCCGGCGGCATTGACGACGCCATGACGATGTACACAAACTTCCGTGGGAAAGAACCCGGCACAGAGCCATTACTGAAAAACAGAGGGCTTAAATAAACTACTATAAACTAAAAGACTAATAAAAAAACAGGAACCAGCCAAACGAGGACAACCGATTGATAATATGCGGATAAGTCCTTTGTTTGGTTTTTCTTTTATGACGGAAAAAGCCACCAATAGACAAAGCTAAGACAAAGTTCAGTTTCCACATCATAACCTGCAGGGCAAACGCATTTTAATTTTTCAGGATTTTAATCAAATAATCGTTATCCCACCCGGCATCCAATCTTTTTCTTCTGACGCTTCTTTTTTTCGACTGCTCCTGTTTAATCAGATTAAGAGCAATCCGGTTAAGCAGGGAGAAATTCTGAGCCGCGTAACCATCTCTCTTGCG
>JAIRKZ010000170.1 GCA_031259845.1 Tannerellaceae bacterium
AGGAGGAATGATTAGCCATAATGCAAAGGTAAAGAAGACCGACTAAACTTGTATCGTTGCTGTCGGATATTTGGTTAGTCGATGCCTCTATACAATCCACGGACTATTGCGCATGAGCCGAAAATAGTGATTCTGCTGGCATAACAAGAAGTACTAAAATAAACGAATAAATACAACAAACAATAACTATAAAAGCAACTGTCTTCAATCTATACAGACAGCCTCTTTTATCAATCCGGCGTCAGGTTAAATTCTTCTCTTAGCTTATCTAATACAGGGTTAATATTCATCAGGTGTTCGTATTTCTCTGTGGAAGTATAAGCTAATTTTTTTTCGTTTGTTTCACAGATGCGGATGCGCATTTGGATATGGCTGTTTTTCAGGTTGGCGCGTAAGAAAGGTAATAGGTTTATGCTGTCGTTTAATAACTCTTCTTGCTGGCCGGGATTGTGTACGGCCACTTCAAACGTGTAATTTTCCTGCAATACAGGTTTGCAGTTCACCATGGCGCCTTTTAAATACGCATTCTTCTCTATTCCTTGCGTATACTCATCCCAACACCCGGTTAATTCGGATTGTTCGAAATTGGCCGATTCTTCGTCTGTAACCGGTGTAGGCTGTAGTTGTTTTTCAGGTTCCTTTTCTATGGCTTTCCTGATAGACGTCGATATTGGCGCCTGGGATACTTTCTTTGGAGGGGCCTGGCCTGCCTGGGGCGAGGACGTTGCCGGTACGGCGGATGTAGCGGGTGCGGCAGGCGATGATTCGCCTACCGGTTCAATCAGGAGTTTTTTTTTACTCTCTTCCGCCTGGGGTTGGTTTATCTGGCATAGCTGGATCAACAACAATTCCATCAACAAACGTTTGTTGTGGCTTATACGGTAATTCAAATCACATCCGTTTGCCAATTCGATCGCTTTAAATAAAAACGGGTCGGTACAACGTGTCGCTGTTTCTCTGTAACGTTCGCGGATAGAAGCGCCTACTTCAAACAATACAAGCGTTGATGCATCTTTACAGACCAATAAATCCCGGAAATGCGAAGCCAGTCCTGTGATAATATGCTGCCCATCGAAACCTTTGCTCAAGATATCATCCAGTATAAGGGCAGCCGAACGGACATTACCCGATAATATGGCGTCTGTCAATCTGAAATAATATTCGTAATCAAGCACATTCAGATTGTCTATTACTGCCTGGTAGGTAATATTCCCATTGGTAAAGCTTGCCACCTGGTCGAATATAGACAACGCATCGCGCATACCGCCGTCGGCCTTCTGGGCGATTACATTCAGCGCCTCCGCTTCGGCGGTAACGCCTTCTTCAGACGATACATATTCCAGATGTTCTACCATATCGGCTATCGAAATACGGGAAAAGTCATATATCTGGCAACGGGACAGGATTGTAGGCAACACTTTATGCTTCTCCGTAGTAGCTAATATGAATAAAGCGTGGCGGGGAGGTTCTTCCAGCGTTTTAAGAAACGCATTAAACGCCTGGGGACTCAGCATGTGAACCTCGTCAATAATAAATACCTTATATTTGCCCAGCGCCGGAGGTATGCGCACCTGGTCTATCAAAGAACGGATGTCGTCTACAGAGTTGTTAGACGCAGCGTCCAATTCATGAATATTATACGACCGCTGTTCATTGAAAGCCCGGCAAGACTCACATTCATTACACGCTTCGCCGTCGGAGGCAGGCGTAAGGCAATTGATTGTTTTGGCAAAGATACGCGCACACGATGTTTTCCCTACTCCGCGAGGGCCGCAAAACAGATAGGCATGCGCCAGTTTATGGTTGGTTATTGCATTCTTCAGCGTAATAGTAAGCGACTTTTGCCCTACGACACTCCGGAAAGTAGAAGGCCTGTATTTTCTTGCAGATACTATATAATTATCCATCTATCTTTTTTTATTCTGATCACACAAAGATATACAAAATAATTCATTTACCTTTGTATACAATAATTCATAACGATGTCGTTTCTGAAAAGCTTTTACAATAACTATCTATCCAAGGTAAACGCTTATGTGCTGATTACCATTGGAGTTGTCGCTTTCACATTCACTGCCGGCGACAGTAACTTGTATATACGTTATACTTATGACGAGAAAATCAGGGGGCTGGAAAAAGAAATAAAATACTATCAGGACGAAATAAAAATAAATAAAGAGAAATTGAATAGCCTCCGCACCGACAAAGAAGGGCTCGAACGGTTTGCCCGCGAAGAATACTATATGAAAAAACCGGACGAAGACGTATTCATTATCAGAAAAAAATAAATATGAACCCATCCATACGTACGTTACTCTTTAATTTCTCAGCCTTGTTGGTGTTAGTGGGTACAGCTTTGTTTTTCTCAAAACTTTTCTTTGCCCCTTACCTCTTTGCCTCCGGATCGGCCGGCATAGCCATCTGCCATTTAACAACCCCAACGAAAGGAATGGATTACCGCAGAAGGCGTCTGCAAATATTTAATGTAATAGCCGGCCTTCTGTTAGTGGTTGGTTCATCATTCATGTTTATGAACCGGAACGAGTGGATACTGTGCGTTACCATTGCCGCGCTGCTTATGCTCTATACGTCGTTTGTTGTGCCAAACGAAAAATGACAGATTGTAAAAAACGGCCCGGCTTCCTTTCTTCCTCCTTATTTTCTCTTCCCGGACTTGTATTCTTCGTATCTTCCCTTTTTAATGTGTTAAAGTAGAAATAAATTGTTTTGAAAAAACAGAAAAAAAATATAGTTTTGCATATACTATGGAAGATAATAAAAATCAAATAGTAAATACTAATATCATACGTCTGCTGAAAGAAGGTAGCGAACAGGCTTTCGAAGCTGTTTACAAGAGCCTCTACAGGGGATTGTGCGCTTATGCTTTGCAGTATGTGGAAGAAAGGGAAGAATGTGAAGAAATTGTGCAGGATGTGATGATGTGGCTTTGGGAAAACCGGAAAGCGCTAATGCCGGAAATGTCTGTAAAGTCTCTCTTATTTACAATCGTAAAAAATAAATGTCTGAATAGCTTGTCGCACAAACAAATTAAGCAACGGGTACATGAGAGCTTATTTGCTAAAATTGAAGAACGGTTTGAAGACCCGGATTTGTATACCGGAAATGAGATAATGGCTAAGTTAGACCAGGCTATACAAAACCTTCCGGAAGATTACCGTACCGCTTTTACGATGAATCGTTTTGAAAATCAAACCTACAATGATATAGCGGTGAAGATGGGCGTTTCTTCCAAAACGATTGCTTACCGTATTTCCCAAGCATTAAAAATCCTGCGCGAAGAGCTTAAAGAATATATGCCGTTGCTTCTTTTCCTGATGAAACAGACATGATTGCTCAGGCTCGCCAAAGGGAATGAAAAGGTAGTTTCTCTGACATAGTTTTTTGTTGGATATTGGTTGACCGCATACAGAAAGAACAGAACAGACATCGTGACTGGCAGCATGTTGCTCTGAACAGTCTGAAAAGCAGTGGAATTACCGGGCTCGGAAGTGAGTGGATGGTCAGCCAAACCGTTGAAGAATCAGGCATTCCCGGTTATCCTCGCTGCAATGGCTGGGATGAGGAGCTCATATCCCCTGGGAAAAGCTCAGCCACCACAGGCTGTACGGGATCAGCAAGGCGCTGTATTGGGAAAAGAGAGGGCTGGAAGAGCATCTGTCCAGGCGAACGAATGAACTTTTCGACCTGGAGGACAAAATCAAAATCAAAAATCTACAATCAGACGGAGGTTGAATTGCCGTCCGGTAAGGTAATTGGGTACTGCGGCCGATTGGTTACCGGCATCGCTTATCCAATAGTATGAGCTTGTGTTTTTCATATCGAAAAGATTGAAAGCGTCTACCCCTATCCATATATTTTTTAAATACTGGTAAGATATTCCCACGTCTACCCTGCGGTAAGGAGTCGTCTCGAAATAATGGTCTTCGTATCCTTTGCGTGGGGCTGTAACCGGCAGGCGGCCTGATAATATACCGCGCAGGTTTAATTTGACGCGTTGATAGCCAGGGAAATAATCCTGAAAGAAAAGAGACAGGTTATAGCCGGGATTATTGGGTAACGGGGCTTTTACCGTTTCGCGTATGGTTTGTTGGGCTTTCATGAAGGAAAGGCTTATCCAGGAATCTGTGCCCGGAACAAATTCGCCGAAGAACTTCATATCTATACCCATGGCATATCCTGTGGCGCAGTTTTCGCCATAGTAACGAATCTTTACGTTGTCAACGGTATAAGGGTTCAGGGCGTCTAATTTCTTGTAATATAGTTCGGTTGTAAACCTGAAATTCCGTTCTACCGCTTTGAAGGCGTAATCTCCTCCTATTATAAAATGGATGGAACGTTGCGATTTAAGGTTCCCGTTAAGCGCTACAATATCGTTTCCCTCCTCATCTTTGGTTATGATGCGGAGTTCTTTGTAGAAAGGCGGCTGACAGTAAACGCCTGTGGCCAGGCGGAAGGTTAAGTCCTGGTTGAAATTAGGGATAAAGCCCAGTGAAGCGCGCGGGCTGAAGATGAACTCTTTGTTATACGTCCAGTAGCTTCCGCGCACGCCTCCTGTGAGCGTAAATAATCCCTGGGGCGTGCGAAACTTGAATACATCCTGGACATAGCCCGATATGCGCGTACTCTCTGATTCGTTGTTTGAATAAAGGTTTGAAAAAACGCGTACGCCTTCTTCTTCGTGAGGCATGGAATAACCGGCCGAATCCCTTTTATCCCACTCGCTAATCCGGTCGCTTATATTTTCAAACTGAACGGTGGCGCCCCACTTTATTGTGTTGCTTTTTATGCGGGTAGAACCATAGTGGGCCACGTTTATCACACTCGAATGTAGCCGGTTCCTGGCATGTTCGTGATAGCTGCCGAGCGAAAGGGGCGACGTATCGTTCCCGTAGGCTGATTCCGTTGCCTCGTCGTTCGGGTTCAACCAATAGGTTCCGGATATATCGTAGCTCTCTTCTTCCCGGCTGTTGAAGGCCGACGTTTGTAGCCCTACCTCCGTGTTCTCAGACGGGCTGTGTTTTAAAGTGAACGCTCCGAAAAGGGTTTGGAATTTATCTTTTTCTTTTCCTTCAAAGATTACATTGAAATTTTGATGGTTCTTTATCGTTCCGAACTTCGTTTCGCGGCTGTGAGGGGTAAACTTGAAATTATTCACAGACAGGTTTCCCAGGAAATTCACTTCCCATTTGGGCGCAAATTCGTATGCCATATACGTTTGCAAGTCGATAAAGTTCGGATTGTATTCCGCATCGGTATCCATTGTTTTCAGCAGGGAGCGGCCTGTTTTATAACGGAAACCGGTTACCTGTGTGTATCTTCCGGCAGCGCTTCCTATATAAGCGCTTCCCCCCAGCAAACTTCCCGATACGGAGCCTTCCAGCTTTTCCGGTTTTTTGTACGTAATATCCAGTACAGAACTCATCTTGTCGCCATATCGCGCTTCAAAGCCTCCGGCAGAAAAGTTAACCGCCTCTGTTAAATCAGGATTTACAAAGCTCAATCCTTCCTGCTGGCCCGAGCGAATAAGCAAGGGGCGGAATACTTCCAGGCCATTGACATATACAATATTTTCATCGTAACTGCCCCCGCGTACGGAATACTGCGAACTCAATTCATTATTAGACGAAACGCCGGCGTGGGTAACAATCAAGCTCTCAATGCTGCCTCCCGAAGGATCGGGCAAAAGCCTTACCCTGCCGGCATCGATACTTTCGAGTGTATTAATCTGCCTTCGCGCAGCCGTAATGGATACCTCGCCCAAAGACAAAACGGCATAGTTCATTTGTACATTCAGCCGCATATCGGCCTGGGCAGACGGGATGATACGTTCGGCCTTATTGAATCCCAGACAGGAAAATACTACGGTAAGCGAATCCGCCGGGGCCACTTGCAGGGTATAGCCTCCCTTCTCATTTGTCATGGCGCCAATCATGGTATTTTTAACCTGTACCACCACCAATTCGAGGGGATTGCCATCTGCATCCCGTACATTGCCGGTTATTTTGATCCGGTTTTGTCCGAAACCTGTTACGGATAAAAGTGTAAATAATAGCGCTGCGAAAGCACGAAGTATCATAAGCTGTTTTTCTGTTACAAGATATTAACGGTAAAAAAGGCCGGAGCGTATACAGGAAGTCAAAAAAAAAAGCCGTTTATCCGGCTCCCGGCCCCCCTTTCATCCCACAGGGAAAGGCAATGAAAATGTTGCGCAACTCCGGGTTTGGGCGCATTCCTCGCCCCGGTGGGAGGTGGTTTCAAAGCGCGGCGTGCGGCTTTAGTCAAAAGCTATGGGCGTGTGAGACGTCCGAAAAGTCTGTCGGCCTGCAAGTCCTTGCGCGGGCAGCGTTCTTTTCCATCAGGAACCCTCCATTTTAAAAAAGAAGCCAATCTGCGCCACGAGGAAAGTCTCAGTTTGGAAAAAGCGACGGTTCAGCGCCACGAGGAAAGTCTCAGTTTGGAAAAAGTGACGGTTCTGCGCCACGAGGAAAGTCTCAATTTGGAAAAAGCGACGGTTCTGCGCCACGAGGAAAGTCTCAATTTGGAAAAAGTGACGGTTCAGCGCCACGAGGAAAGTCTTCGCTTCATTCCCGTTACAGCAACTTCATCTCTGCTGCGAATTAGTCTGTCCCTTTACGGAGCATCGGTACTTTCATTCCGGGGCGGGGGATGCGCCCAAAGCCCCGCGCAACGTTTTTTTTAATGCGTTTCACGGAGGATTTGAATGGGGTAGCAGCATTTTTTTGCATGGAAAACAGGAAAATAGCCGTCCAAATAATTACCTTTGCATCCAGGAGAAAAAGCAGAAACAGTCTAACGAGTATGAAAATTGTATTTATAGGAGCGGGTAATTTAGCCACTTGCGTATCACTTGAAATGCAACGAGCCGGGATGACGGTTGCACAGGTTTACAGCCGTACGCGTGAAAGCGCCGAAGTTCTTGCCAGGAAATTAAACTGCCGGTGGACAATCCATATCGGCGAGGTTATTCCCGATGCAGATTTATATATCTTTTCCCTCAAAGATTCGGCCCTGCCTGAGGTAATCGCCCAAATGAAGCCGAACGACGGCATGTGGGTGCATACGGCAGGGAGCGTACCGATGCAGGTATTTGAAGGAAAGACGAAAAGGTATGGCGTGTTTTATCCCTTACAGACTTTTTCGAAGAAGAGACGGGTGAAGTTAGACCAGACGCCGATTTTCTTTGAGGTAAATAACCCGGACGACATGAAGGCGCTGAAGAAGATAGCCATTGCGCTTTCGGGTAATGCGCAGGAACTGGATTCGGAAAAACGGAAATATCTTCATCTGGCTGCCGTATTTGCCTGCAATTTTACGAATCACATGTATTTGCTGGCAAGTAAAATACTGAAAGAACAGGGAATGCCGGCCGATTTGCTCTTGCCGTTGATAACGGAGACAGCCCGGAAATTGTCTGAAATGCCGCCGGAAGAGGCGCAAACCGGCCCGGCTGTCCGTTTTGACAAAGAGATAATGGATAAACAAATGGCTATGCTGCCCGACTTGGGCGTGCAAACGATTTACCGGCTGATTAGCCAGAACATATATAAAGAAAGCCAGCAGCATGAGTAGTATCAACTATGATTTGACGAAGATAAAAGCCTTTGTGTTTGATGTAGACGGCGTCCTTTCACGGGAGGTCGTTTCTTTGTGTCTCCACGGAGAGCCGGTGCGTACTGTCAGCACAAAAGACGGATACGCCATTCATCTGGCTGCAAGGAAAGGATTCCGGATAGGTATTATTACTACCGGGCGTTCGGAGGCAGTACGTTTGCGCTTTTCCGGTTTAGGCGTTCAGCACATCTATATGCATAGCATGCGAAAGATAAACGACTTTGAAGATTTCGCCCGCGAAACGGGATTGAAAGACGAAGAAATTCTGTATGCCGGCGATGATATACCGGATTACGAAACGATGTTGCGTGCAGGCCTGGCGGTTGCCCCGGCAGACGCCGTTCCGGAAATAAAAGGAATAGCCGGCTATATCTCGCACCGCAAAGGAGGGGAAGGCGTAGCGCGAGATGTGATAGAACAAACCCTGAAGGCGCAAGGCGCCTGGATGTGCGAAGGCGATTTAGACTGGTAGCCTCGCCTTATTGACAGATATATGCTTACCAACCTGCATCCATATAAAATAATTTTAGGCTCTAATTCTCCCCGTAGAAAAGAATTGCTTGCCGGGCTGGGCCTCTCTTTTGAAGTAAAACCAATGCCCGGTTTAGACGAATCCTGGCCTGCTTCGTTGAAACCCAAAGAAATAGCCCTCTATATCGCCGCTAAGAAGGCGAAGGCGTACCTCCCGGCGTTGCAGGAAAACGAACTGCTCATCACGGCTGATACGATTGTTTGTATAAATAATAATGTATTGGGAAAACCTGCAGATCGCGCCGATGCTTTCCGCATGCTCCGGATGCTCTCTGCCAAAACGCATGAGGTAATAACAGGCGTATGCCTTACCACCCGGAGCAAATCGGTTTCTTTTTCCGTTGTATCAACCGTGAGCTTTGCCCCCGTGAGCGACGAAGACATCATCTATTATATCGATACCTTCCACCCTTATGATAAGGCAGGGGCTTATGGCATACAGGAATGGATAGGCTACGTGGCGGTAGAAGGTATCCAAGGCTCTTTCTACAATGTGATGGGCCTGCCTGTTCAGCGGGTTTATCAGGAATTAAGGGTTTTCTAAAATATCCAATGCTTTCCGGTTGGGAAGATAAGCAAGCATTCCTTTGGAATAGGCAATTTGATGTTTTCCCTGCTCATCGAGGTAAATGAGGTAATAATCTATTTCGGGAATAGACGCGGCCAGTTCTATCGCCTTTTCAGAGCCCAACGCCATAAGGGCGGTAGCGTATCCGTCGGCAATCATACAGTTCTCTGCCACAACAGTAGCGCTCAGGATATTTTGGGCGGCAGGATAACCGGTGCGCGGGTTGATGGTGTGGCCGTATCTTTTGCCGTCTTTTTCGTAAAAGTTACGGTAATCGCCCGACGTAGCTATGCCGCAGGGCTTACAGGGCTGTACTATTTCTTCGATACTTTTGTTCACTCCAATCAGGTCGTCTTCCGGTTTATTGATGCCGGTACGCCAGCAAACGCCGTTTTGATTGACGCCTTTTATGGCTACTTCGCCTCCTATTTCTATCATATAATCGGCCACCCCTTCACGTTCGAGCAAGCGGGCGATTACGTCGCAGGCATACCCTTTGGCAATAGCCGAGAAGTTGAGCATGATACGCGGGTCGTCTTTTACAACCCGTTTCCCCTCCAGCCGTATCCTTTTATAACCTACAAACGCCCGTATGCTATCTACTCTTTGGGGCGTTACGCTATCCATCTTACTGAATCCGAATCCCCAGAGGTTGAACAGCGGGGCTCCGGTTGCATCGAAAATGCCATCCGTGCGTTCTGCTATTTCCTGCGCCTTATTGAATACTTCGGTAAACCATTCGTCTACTTCCACAGGCTCGTTCTTATTAACCTTCGCTATAACAGAGTTGGGGTTGAAAGGATTCAAAGAAAGGTTGAACTCCTGCAATTCCTTATCTATTTCTTCCGTCAGGAACCGGGGAGACTGATACTTGATATGATATAATGTATGGAATACCGAACCGCTCTCTTCAATATATTCCCCCTTACCGGTACAAGCCAATAGCCCCAACCAATAAACACTCAGTATAAACCGGGCAATCTTTTTCATAAAAAACATTATTCTTATTAATGACTGGCAACGTTCTGCTAAAACATATATCCCCCTTTCACCGGAGATACGCTATTCTTAGTATAGATACTTAAAATACCATTCGTATAGCGGGGAGCCGGCTGTTTCCATTTATCCCGGCGTGCGGCAAGTACCTTGTCTATTTCTTCCGGGCTTTGGGGCAATCCGGCAACGCCTGTAATATCCAGTCTGCGGCCAGGTATGTCAATACGGATCAAATCCCCTTCTTCCACCAATGCGACAGGTCCTCCTTCGGACGCTTCGGGCGAAACATGTCCGATAGCCGGCCCGCGGGTAGCGCCGGAGAAACGTCCGTCGGTAATTAAAGCCACTGTTTCGATTAATTCCGGGTCGGAAGCAATCGCTTCGGTGGTATAAAACATTTCCGGCATACCGCTTCCTTTCGGGCCTTCATACCGGATAAAGACGGCTTCGCCCGGATGAATCTCTTTCTTTAGCACCGCCTGAAGCGCCTCTTCTTCACAGTCGAACACGCGTGCAGTCAATGTAACCTGCATCAGTTTAGGCGAGATGGCGGCGTGTTTTACTACAGCCCCTTCGGGAGCAAGATTTCCTTTTAAAACAGCGATAGCGCCCTGCTTACGGATAGGGCTGCCAAGGGGTTTGATAATATCGCTAGCTTTAACGCCCAGCGCCGGAAGATATTTATTACAACCTTCGTAAAAACCGGTTTGGCGCAAGACGTCAAGATTCTCGCCCAGCGTTTTTCCGGTTACGGTGCGTACGTTTAAGTGCAGGAAATCTTTGATCTCTTCCATAATAGCCGGCGTTCCTCCGGCATACCAGAAGTATTCGCCCGGCCAATAACCGCTGGGGCGTATATCTAATAAGAACGGAATTTTTTGATGGATTTTGTCGAATAAGCCGGGAGAAAGCGTTATTCCCAATTCATGTGCAATAGCCGGAAGATGCAGCAGGCTGTTGCTGGAACCGGCAATGGCGGCATGTACCATAATGGCATTCTCGAAAGCTTCATACGTCATAATTTCCGACGGAAGTAATTCTTCATTGGCTAATGCGATAGCGCGTTCGCCGGCCCGCCGGGTGATGTCTTTTAAATAATGTACGTGCGTGGGGATTAAGGCCGAGCCGGGCATCGCAATTCCCAGCGCTTCGGCTATTACCTGCATGGTGGAGGCTGTCCCCATAAATGAGCAGGCGCCACAATCGGGGCATGCATCGCGTTTGTAGGCCATGAACTGCTCTTCCGTTATTTCCTTGCGGGCAAACCGGGCGCTGTACTTACCTATTTGTTCAAGCGTCAGCAAATCGGGCCCTGCTTTCATAATACCGCCGGGAATAAATACAGAAGGCATGTTAACCCGTGCGATGGCCATTAAATGAGCCGGAACCGATTTGTCGCAACTGGCAATGAATATACCGGCGTCGAAAGGAGTTGCTTTTGCATGAATCTCAATCATGGCAGCCATTACCTCGCGTGATACGAGCGAATAATTCATACCGTCGTGCCCCTGAGCTTCACCGTCGCAAATATCCGTTACATAGTAATTGGCCGCTTTGCCCCCTCCGTCGTTTATGCCTTTGCCGGCTTCTTCTACCAATTTGTCTAAGTGGGCGCTTCCGGGATGGCTGTGTCCGTAGCAGCTTTCTACAATAATCTGGGGTTTGCCTAAATCGTCTATACTCCATCCGCTGCCTAAACGCAGCGAGTCGAGTTCCGGCGCTAATTTACGTAATTCCTGGCTTCTCATATCTCTTCTTCTATTTGATATCTGTTACGTTTGGGAGAGTCGCGGGAAATCAGTTCGCCGAGGAATCCTGTCAGAAACATTTGTGTTCCAAGTATCATAGCAGTGAGCGATATATAAAAATAAGGCGAGTTCGTGACGAGCGGGCGCAAATCGCCGGACAGAATAGAAACCAATTTCATTATCAACACATAAACTAAAGCTATAAACCCGATAACGAACATAACACTTCCCCATAATCCAAAGAAGTGCATAGGCTTTTTCCCGAATTTTGCCGTAAACCAAAGTGTGATTAAATCCAGATAACCATTTACAAAACGGTCTAATCCAAACTTGGTGCTTCCGTATTTACGGGCCTGATGCTGAACAACCTTTTCTCCAATCTTTCCGAATCCGGCAATTTTAGCCATATAAGGTATATGGCGGTGCATATCATTATATACTTCTATGTTTTTGACAACGATGTTCCTGTACGCTTTAAGCCCGCAATTAAAATCGTGTAACTGTACGCCGGAGAATTTACGCGCCGTAGCGTTAAACAGCTTGGTAGGAATCGTTTTGGAGAGCGGGTCGTAACGCTTCTTTTTCCAGCCCGACACCATGTCATACCCGTCTTCTTTTATCATACGGTATAGTTCGGGTATCTCGTCCGGGCTATCTTGTAAATCGGCGTCCATTGTGATAACAACATCGCCTTTCGCCTTCTGGAAACCGCATTGCAAGGCGGGTGATTTCCCATAGTTACGACGGAACCTGATACCTTTCACCAAAGGTGATTTTTGTTGAAGTTCTTTGATTACTTCCCACGAATTATCGGTACTGCCATCATTTACAAAGATGATTTCGTAACTGAAATGATGCTCATTCATCACCCGTTCAATCCAATCTTCTAATTCCGGCAATGACTCGGCTTCATTATATAAAGGGATAACTACTGAAAGGTCCATTATAGCTCGTTTCCTCCTATGTTGTTTTGATTGATTAATCCTGTTGAATTATTACGGCATAATAATGCAGCAACAGGTATGGATAGTATAATACCATAGAATACATTATTAAATATTCCCTGAATGGCCATCTGGATGGGCGTGGGGGCGGTTATTTCATCAATGGCCTCTTTCATTTGCATGTTTAAGTCCAGGTCTTTCATCAGGCTGATGGCCCGGTTTATTGATGACGAAATAAAGTCGGGCGAGGCAATGTACTGGTAAAATACATAATGCCCCAATGAAATGATCAGGGCGGCAAAGAAATAAAGCAAAATACCGAACTGCCAGGCATGAAAAAATCTTATTTTCCCCCCAATCAAGAATTTATATGTATTCGTAAAAAGGTAAGCAAACAAAAGGGTAAGAGGTGTAAGCGCCCAGTAAACAACCTGCATGGAAGGCGTCGTTACCCCTAAAATAAAAAAAACATACTTTACGGCCCAGAAAACACCTAACAACAAGCCATAAAACATGGCGCTCTTCATCAGCAGGCTTTTATTTTCTTCCATTAATTTGAGTCATTTGTGAAATGCAAAGTTACTTTTTTTATTAAGAATATGCAAACGAAAAGCCAGAACAACCAGGGCTGACGCATCAAAATTTAGTTACATATTATATCCCACGACGCCTTCAACCGCATTTTTTCCGCAAAAATTAGATGCGTCGGGCTCTGGGCGAATAATCTATTTTTTATAATAAGATTGTTTTTACTACTTTTGTATGCTGAAAATAATTTATATGGAAGTTAATAAGCATTACAGTTCCAATATATACATTCATTTTGGGATCATTCTTGTTGTTTGTTTTTTTTCGTTTTTTGTTAATAATCAAGTTATTCCGGCTGATTTGATGGAAGCGAGAAATTTAGCGACTGCGCAGGAAATGGTTAAATACGGAAATTATTTGCTTCCGACAATGAATGGCGAGCCCCGTCTGGAAAAACCGCCGTTACCTACTTGGATTGCTGCGGGTGTTGAGCAGATTGCCCCCGGAAATCTTGTTGTGCAGCGATATGCTGCCGGTTTGTCTGCTACGCTGACAGTTATATTCCTGTACTTGTTGGCGACTTGGCTTACCCGAAACCGGAGAGTCGGTCTGATTGCTTCCCTGATACTGGCTACGTCGGTGAACGTAATTTTAATGGGACGAACGGTAACATGGGATATCTATACGCATAGTTTCATGTTAGGAGCTATTTATTTTATGGTGGTCGCATTGGATGAGCAGGGAGTTCAATGGAAATATTTTCTGTTATCGGGTTTTTTTATAGGATTGTCTTTTTTAAGTAAAGGCCCGATATCGTTTTATGCATTGTTCATTCCCTTCCTGATTAGTTATATAATCGTTTATCGTACAGGTATCTCCGGGAAGAAATGGGCGATAGCGGGAATGATTGTTGTCGGTTTGATTGTTTCTTTCTGGTGGTATGGATATACTTATTTTTTTCATCAGGATTTTGCTGTGGAAATTGCACAGAAGGAATCTTTATCATGGCTGAGTCATAATGTCCGTCCATGGTATTATTACTGGAAATTTGCGGCAGAGGGAGGTATCTGGGCTTTATTCTGGATTACTGCCATTATCTGTTTTTTTATCAACAAGCACACGATCTATCAGAAGGAATACAGGTTTTCATTTATCTGGTTTCTGATGTCTCTTGTATTACTTTCGCTGGTTCCGGAAAAGAAATCACGTTACCTGCTGCCTCTACTTATTCCCGGTGCGATGCTTATCGGATTTTATATCTATCAGATGATTGCGGATATGAACACAAGAAGCGAGAAAATTGTTTTCCGTATCAATGTAATTGTTGTTTCACTGGTATTATTGGTTTTACCTGTTGCGCTTTATCTGATTTTCTTTGTAGAAAATCAGGTTTCACTTTTTATCCTGATTATTGCAACGATTTGTAGTTGGGGACTTTGCTTATATATTTTACAGTCCTTGTTCGGCAAAAAAGGAATTCGTCCGGCAAATGTATTCGGAGGCTTCATTTTAACGATGATAATGATTGCCGCCATATACCTGATACCAATAGGGAGCATGTTTTTAAATAAGGAAAGACACAGTATACGTTTATTGCGTGAAAAGAAGGAAGTTGCCGGCTTGCCGTTTTACTATAATGAAAAGGAAGAGCTGCGTATGGAACTTGTTTATGAAACGAATCGCCGGATTGGTAAAATGAATCCGGATGATGATATGGCTGTTGAAAAGGCTCTCCCGTTTGTATTTATCAGTGGAGAATCAATAGAGAAACTGATGTCTGATAAAAATGTTACGGTAGAGTATATCGAAACATTTGATAACAATTGGAGAAAAACGGATCATAAACGTCATAACCCGGCATTGGTAAGGGAAGTCGCAATTATCAAGGCTAAATAGAATTTTTAAAAGAAAACGAATGAATCAAACCGGTAAATACGAATTTAGTATAGTTATTCCGATATATAACGAAGAAGATAATGTTATTCGATTAGCCAGGGAATTAATGGGATATATCGGCCATGCTTCGGTCAGTACATGTATTCTGTTTGTGAATGATGGTTCTGTTGATCAGAGTCTTCAAAAGATTATCGAAGTATGCAAACAATACCGGCACATGTTTTATATCAGTTTTGACAAAAATTACGGACTCACTGCCGCGATTAAAGCAGGTATTGACAGGATTGCTTCGCCTTTTGTCGGATATATTGACGCTGACCTTCAAACATCGCCGGAAGATTTCGAATTATTATTGCCATACAGGGAGGATTATGAATTAATCACAGGAATCCGTACCGAACGGAAAGATTCATTCGGAAAAAAGGTATCATCGAAGATCGCTAACAATTTCCGCCGTATGATGACGCATGACGGGGCTGAAGATACCGGTTGTCCGCTGAAAATAATAAAGAGTGATTATGCGAAACGTATTCCGTTTTTTAAGGGAATGCATCGTTTTTTACCTGCTCTTATATTGCTGCAGGAAGGAAAAGTAAAGCAAATACCGGTACGTCATTTCGAGCGGATTGCCGGGAAATCCAAATTTAACCTGTGGAACAGGTTAATCAGCCCTTTTATAGATTGTTTTGCTTATTGCTGGATGAAAAAACGGTATATTAATTATTCTATCAAAACCGGTAATATAGAGGATATTTGATAATGGAGAATTACTGGTTCTTTGCATTGGGATTTACTGCTCAGGCTTTGTTTTCCGCACGAATGCTCGTGCAATGGATTCTATCGGAAAAATTAAGGAAAGTAGTTTCTCCTGTTATCTATTGGCAACTGAGTTTGCTGGCTTCCTTTCTCTTTTTTATTTACGGATGGCTGCGGGCCGATTTTGCTATTATTCTGGGACAACTTTTTTCTTACTATATCTATATATGGAATCTGAACATACAGAACTATTGGAAAAAGATTCATGTTGTTTTTCGTACAATCATATTGTTAACCCCTGCGATTATAAGTTGTATGTTGTTGGTTACCGGAAAAGGGAGTATTGAGCGTTTGTGGACGGAAATGTCGCTTGGGTTATTGATTTTCGGTTCAATAGGGCAGGTTATTTTTACTTTTCGTTTTATTTATCAATGGTGGTACTCCAGAAGGCTTGGGGCGTCGGTACTTCCGAATGGTTTCTGGATATTGAGTATGGCAGGTTCATTATGTATTGTATTATACGGTATTTACAGGAGAGACCCTGTATTGACACTTGGTCAGCTCGCAGGCTTTTTAACATATTCCCGGAATTTATTTTTAAACAAGAAAAATAAATATGAAGATATTGGTAACAGGTAGCGCTGGCTTTGTAGGATTTCACTTGGTTGAAAGGCTGGTAAAACGTAAAGATTCCGAAATAATCGGTATTGATAATATCAATGATTATTATGATATAAACCTGAAGTATGCCCGTTTGGAACGGAGTGGGATTGCCAGGAGTGATATTGAAACAGACCATCCTGTCAAGAGCGCTAAATATCATAATTACCTATTTTACCGGATAGATATATCAGACTATGCTGCATTAAGTGAAATTTTCAGGAGTTATTCTTTTGACGTTGTTATTAACATGGCCGCGCAGGCAGGGGTTCGTTACTCTATTGAGAATCCTCATGCCTATATCCAGTCGAATATAGTAGGTTTTACCAATGTTCTGGAATGTTGCCGTTACTCCGGAATAAAACACCTGATTTATGCTTCCAGTTCCTCGGTTTACGGCATTAGCAATAAAATACCTTTTTCCGAAGATAATAATACGAATTATCCGGTGAGTATATATGCTGCAACGAAGAAAAGTGATGAGTTATTAGCCCATTCGTATAGTCATCTGTTCCGGCTTCCTACTACTGGCGTGCGTTTATTCACGGTTTATGGTCCCTGGGGGCGTCCGGATATGGCGCCTATGCTATTTGCCGAAGCTATCATGGCCAACAGGCCTATTCATGTTTTTAATAACGGTGAAATGTCGCGGGATTTTACTTATGTGGATGATATTGTAGACGGGATTGTGAATATAATAGAGAAAGCTCCCGGAGATAATGCAGAACATCCCTTTTATCAATTGTTTAATATAGGAAATTCAAGACCGGTAGAATTAATGCGTTTTATTTCAATGCTTGAAAAAGCGATAGGACGGAAGGCCAACATCGAAATGTTTCCGATGCAGCCGGGGGATGTATCTGTTACTTATGCCGATACCGGAAAACTGGAACAATGCATACATTATAAACCTGCAACGACTATAGAGGCCGGTATTGCCTCATTCATCCATTGGCTTAAGTATTGGAAATCATAAAAGAGGGGTTCTTTGTTCGTATATTTGCGCTTTTGTTTTTGTTTGCCGGAGGTTGCCGGCTGTATTACCGGTATATGTCGGCAATATTATTTACAGTTGTCGGCTGTATTGTTGATATATATCGGCAGACGAATTGTTGCAAACGGTTTTCAGTAATAATAATTCATCTAAAAACAACCATCGCTATGAATGTAAAATTCAGCGTTTACTCAACGCCAAAACCAAATGACCGCGAAGGGGAAACATCTTCGCACGCCCGTATCCAACCTAAAGGGACCAAACGGATTGACGATATATGCGAGTATATTAAAAACGTATCTTCGCTCAGCCCGGCAGATATAAAGGGAGCGCTGGAGGCGTTGTTCGACTATATTGTTATGGAATTGACAGACGGATATAATGTGGAATTAGAGAATTTCGGCCATTTTTCGATTGCCTTACGCAGCCGGCAAAAAACAGCCGGCGAAGGGGAAAGGAAAATGAGCATAGCGGTGGAAGGGGTTAATTTCCGCTGCTCGCCACGATTGAAGAAAGAAGTAAAAAAAGCGAAATTGACCAGGATTAAAAAAGAAGCTCTCCCTTTCCCTTCTATAGAAGAAAGAGAAAAGCGGGCGATTGCTTACCTGAAAAAGAAAAGTTCCATAAATGTCAGCGAATATGCCGCTTTGAACGCTTGCACCCGCTACTGCGCCGGCAACGACATCAAAACTTTCCTGGAAAAAGGAATCATTATCCCGTCAGGCATAAGCACGCACCGGGTGTATCTACTGGCCGATAAATAAGAAAAAAAACCGGCTCAACAGGATGGGGGGGCGGATAATCATTACTTTTGGATATTACCCAATCCTTGTTGAACGACATAACAGGGCAAACGCATCTTAACCCACATTGCAGCCCATGTTGTATCGAAAAGTTAAATTCGGCTTGAGATATGTTATATCTCAAGTTTCCCACACCTCTTTTCCTCCATGTTAACCCACATTGCAGTTTATGAACTATTAATACCCTCACAGTCTGTAGTTTGATTTTTTCGAAGGTCGATTTGGTACCGTACGGATTTTTCCGGTTTGAGGGGTTGTGTAGCCACACCTGCTGCCAGATATATTGCTTTGACCTGTTCGTTGGGTTCCGAACATCGCTTGACGATAACTTCATTTTCTTCCGGTGTCTGCATGGTGGATTCCACCCATTTATGACTGTCCATGATTTCAACGATTTGACGCCAGCTTGTATGGATGTTTTTCTTTTTGAGTTGATGACGGATGGTTACTACCAGCCAATAGGCCAGTATGCCCAGATGCAGGTGAGCCATGGAAGCCTCGTCGCTTTTATGATAAATCGGACGCAGATCAAGGTCTGTCTTTAATACGGAAAAAGTATATTCTATTTCCCGGATTACGTTATATCTCTTCCACATCGTTTCTTCGTCCCGGTTCTTCAGCGACGTCCTGAGAAAATAAACGCCTGATTGGCGACTGTTTTCTTTATCCGGATTTTTCTCCCAACTCAAATCTTCCACGACCGCTTCATCTTCCCCCGACGTAAGATGGAGATCATACCAGCCTTGTACGGATGGATATTTTTGTTGCGCCCGGCCAATGCGGCGGTTTACTTTCTCCGTCTTTTTAACTCCCCCCTTTTTGCCCAGGGAGGCTTTGATTTTGGAAAGTTCCTGTTCAAACCGTCCGCAAAACTGTTGCTTCATCCCCTCTTCTTTCACCGCTTTCATCTGTGAACGTACCCACAGATACGTATCGTCACTGTCCGCTGATTTTACAGACAACAGTTCGATGGGCTGTTTGTGTTTATCGGTTATTTGTACGGGAACGGCGCCTTCTTCCACCTGATAATCAACAAGGCGGCTTCGGGATACACACAGGCAGGAATAACCCTTTTCTTTCAACAGGGCCAGATTGCCTTGCGTTGCAATACCGGCATCCATTGATATT
>JAIRKZ010000194.1 GCA_031259845.1 Tannerellaceae bacterium
TTCCGTCAAAACGCAACTGCAAAATGCAGCCTGTTCCCCGGGGCAAGCCCGGACCCGGGCGCAAACAGGACAAACAGGGAGGGGGTAAAATGACAATTTGCTAAAATAGCAAAATGACATCCGAAGGTGAACTATTTCTGCGCCCGGGAAAATTGATTATCTTCGCAGATAACTTTTTATCAGTACTAATTCTATACCAACATGAAACATTTTTTTGTTATAACACTTTTCTGTATAGCCTTCTTAGGTTGTACCCAAACGGAGCAGGCCGGTAAGCAGCCTTTCAAGATGATTACGCCGGTTGATTTTTCGCATGTGAAGATTACCGACGGGTTCTGGGCGCCGCGGCTCCACAATCATGCAACGACGACGCTGGCGGTGTGTATTGACCAGATTGAGAATCAGACGGGGCGTATACGTAACTTCGAAAATGCCGCGAAAGGCGAAGGCGAACATTCGGGTATTTTCTTTGACGATTCAGACGTCTACAAGGCGCTTGAAGGCATCGCCTATACGCTGGCCAACCATCCAGACCCGGAACTGGAACGCAAGGCGGATGAATGGATAGACAAGTTCGCAGCCGCACAGCAGCCCGACGGCTACATCAACACGTTCTACACGTTGACCGGCTTGGATAAACGCTGGAGCAACATGGACAAGCACGAAATGTACTGCGCCGGGCACATGACTGAGGCAGCCGTGGCCTATTATCAGGCAACCGGGAAACGCAAGTTGCTGGATGTAGCCATCCGGATGGCCAACCACATGATGTTGCTCTTTGGCCCGGGAAAGCGTCACTGGGTGCCGGGGCATGAGGAGATAGAACTGGCGCTGGTGAAACTTTACACCGTGACCGGCGAGGAGAAATACCTCGACTTTGCTAATTGGCTGCTTGAGGAACGCGGACACGGATACGGTAGCAAAGGCGATGAAGGCGACTGGAATCCGCTTTATTACCAGGACGACAAGCCCGTCCGCGAGATGACGGACATTGCCGGACACGCCGTTCGCGCGATGTACCTGTACTGCGGTATGGCCGACGTAGCTGCGTTCCGGCGGGATACGGGATATATCGACGCCATGCACCGCCTCTGGGACGACGTTGTGCTGCGCAACATGTACATCACCGGCGGCATCGGCTCTTCGCATCACAACGAAGGCTTTACCGAAGATTACGACTTGCCGAACGAAGAAGCCTACTGCGAAACATGCGCTTCGGTAGGGATGGTTTACTGGAACTGGCGCATGAACCAGTTCACGGGCGATGCAACCTATATAGACGTACTGGAGCGTTCGATGTACAACGGCGCACTGGCGGGCATCTCGCTGGCGGGCGACCGGTTTTTCTATGTCAATCCGTTGGCGTCGAAAGGCGGCCATCACCGTCAGGCGTGGTACGGATGCGCCTGCTGCCCAAGTCAGGTTTCGCGCTTCCTGCCCTCCGTAGGCAATTATATTTACGGCCTCTCTACCGACGCCTTGTGGGTGAACCTTTACATTGGTAATACGGCCGGGTTTGAAATAAACGGAAAGGCCGTCCGGCTACGTCAGGAAACCGGGTATCCGTGGGATGGCGCCGTTACGCTGGCTATCGAATCCGTATCGGCTCCGCTGAAAGAAGCTATCCGGCTGCGCCTGCCCGGCTGGTGCGCGTCGTACACGATAGCGGTGAACGGCGAGGCAATCGCTTCACCGCATACAGATAAAGGTTACGCTGTAATCAACCGCGAATGGAAAGCCGGCGACCAGATTACCCTGTCATTTGACATGCCGGTAGAGGTCGTTGCGGCTGATTTGCGCGTTACGGCAAACGCCGGCAAACGGGCCATTCAGCGCGGCCCGCTCGTTTACTGCGTGGAAGAAGCCGACAACCGCGACGGCTTCGACCGCATCGCCCTGGCGCCGGAAACGATGTATCAAGCCGAGTTCCGTCCTTCGTTGCTGGGGGGCGTTACGGCTGTCACCGCTACGGGCAATGACCGGTCGTTCACGCTCATTCCCTATTATGCATGGGATAACCGCGAAGCCGGCGAGATGAACGTTTGGATGGATTATAAGGAAAAATAAGAGGAGGGACGTTCCCAATAGCCCAACGGCTATTTCGGGCCGAAAACTTTACGGATTTATTTATACGGAAGACAAAATCTATTTCCCCGTCTGTTCGCAGGAATTGCAGAGGAATCCGGCGCTGGCGGAAACTCCGGAATAATATGCTTTACTATAAACGTTAATCAAATTTTGTTATATCATGAAAAATAAACGAATGATTTCACGCAGGGCTTTTCTTCGCGATACGGCTTTGGGGACGGCGGCTGTGGCGCTTACGCCGTTTAATTCTATTATTGGCAATGCCTCGCAGGCGGCGTGGGCGGAAGGGGCCGGAAAGTACCGCTTCAGGATGATAGGGCATGGGCATATCGACCCGGTATGGCTTTGGCGATGGGCGGAAGGCGTTTCGGTGGTGCACAGCACGTTCCGGTCGGCTCTTGACCGGATGGCGGAGACGCCGGGGATGGCGTTTACCTGCAGCTCGGCGCAGTTTTACCAGTGGGTGGCCGATAACGACCCGGGGATGCTGGAAGAGGTGCGCAAGCGTATTAAAGAGGGGCGATGGAACGTGGCTGGCGGATGGTGGGTAGAGCCGGATATGAATATCCCCGGCGGCGAGGCGATGGTAAGGCAGGGGCTTTACGGGCAGCTTGCTTTGCAGCGTTTGCTGGGCGTAAGGGCTAAGGTAGCTTTCTGCCCGGATTCGTTTGGGCATACGGCCACTTTGCCGCAGATTATCCGCAAGCAGGGGATGGAGAACTATGTGTTTATGCGTCCGCAGCGCCATGAGAAGACAATCCCGGCCGACCTTTTCTGGTGGGAAGGGCCAGACGGCTCGCGCGTATTGACTTACCGTATACAGCACAGCTACAACGATGAGCGTTCGGTAAGGGGGCGCATCGAATCTGTATTGAAAACGGCGGGCGGGGAGCCGGCCAAAACGTTTATGGCTTTCTATGGCGTGGGCGACCATGGGGGCGGGCCTACGAAAGAGAACCTCCGCTCGATAGAGGAAATAAAGAAGGAAAAAGGCGCCCCGGCGCTTATGTACAGCAGCGTAGACGCTTTTTTTGAAGAGATACGGGCTGATAAGTCGCTGGCCATTCCTGTGGTGAAAGACGACTTGCAGCATCACGCCGTGGGCTGCTATACGTCTGAATCGGCCATAAAGAAGGGCAACCGGCTGGCGGAAGCGGCTTTGACGATGGCCGAGAAAATTACCTCCCTGGGTTCTCTTTACTGGGATAATGCGTATCCCAAAGCGGCGTTCGAGGAGGCGTGGAAGAAGGCGTTGTTCCTTCAGTTTCACGACAGCCTGGCCGGTTCTTCGCTCGTTTCACATTCAAAAGACGCTGCGGAAGGGTACGGGCGCGTGTTAGACGCAGCGCACGAGGCTACCTGGCTGGCCGTGCAGAAACTGGAATGGCGGATAGCCTCGGAAGACCCGGATTCTGATTATATGGTGGCCTTCAACCCGCATGCCTGGGAGGTGAAGGCGAATATAAAGTACGACTTTGGTTGGCGTGCGCTGCCCGAATCAACGGCTGTGACGGATGGCGAAGGTAATTCGCTTCCTCACCAGTGGGGGCCGGGCGAGTCGCAGACGGGAGGGCGTAAAAGCCTGGTGGTGCAGGCTACGCTCCCGGCGATGGGCTACCGCCAGATACGCATCATGAAGGGCGCGCCGCACCGGACAGGCAAGCCGGCTGCCGCAGAGGGGAATACGCTTGAGAATGAATATTACAGAATCCGTTTTTCGAGCCACGGCACACTGGCCATCCTGGATAAGGAAACGGGGAAAGACGTTTTTGCAGGAGGGGCGAAAGGCTGCCGCGCCGTTATTATTGACGACCTGAGCGACGCATGGGGGCATGATGTGAAAGCGTACGACAGGGAAACAGGCGCGTTTGGCGAAGCGAATATCAAGGCGCTCCATGGCGGGCCGCTGAAGGCTACCCTGCGCGTGACCTCGCGCTACGGAAAGTCGCTGCTTACGATAGACTGGTCTCTCTACGCCGGGCAGCGCACGATTGAAGCAGACGTTACGCTGGACTGGTACGAGAGGCAGAAGATGCTTAAATTCTCCTTCCCCGTAGACGTAGCATCTCCCGTGGCAACGTATGAAACCCCATACGGCTTTATCGAACGCCAGGCTAACGGAGACGAAGACCCCGGCCAGCGCTGGATAGACCTTACCGGCAGGCAGGGGGCGGCCGCCTGCGGGCTTACCGTATTGAACGACGCGAAATATGGCTACTCCATCAGGGAAAACGATATGCGCGTAACGATTGTCCGCTCGCCCGTCTTTGCCCATCACGACCCCACAATGCTGGATGCCGACCAGGAATACGCCTGGATGGATCAGGGCCGGCAAACCTTCCGCATGGCGCTCCTCCCCCACCGGGAGGGCTGGAAAGAGGCCGGCGTACCGCGGATAGCGGAAGAGTTCATCTCGCCCCCCATAGCGCTCTACCAGGGTATCCACCGGGGAAGCATGCCCAAATCGGCTTCCTTCCTTTCGGCAGACAAAGCGAATATTATCGTTTCGTCTGTCAAGAAGGCGGAAGCGGGCGACGATTTGATTATCCGCTGCGTAGAAACAACCGGGCGCGAAACCGCCGCGTCGCTGCAATTCCCCGCCGCCAATTTCAGATGGGACGGCAGCTTCGGCAAGTGCGAAATAAAGACCCTGCGCTATAACCCAAAGAGAGGCACGATAAAAGAGGTGAATCTCCTGGAAGAATAGCCGCTCAAACGCAACTCCGTGAAATGAAAGGGAAAAAGCGTCCATACAGCCGGATTTTCCGCGCGGAATCGGGCCGTTTCTGCGCAGAATTGAGCAACTTCCGCGCGGAATTGAGCCGTTTCCGCACAGAATCGAACGATTTCCGCGCGGAATCAGGCTGTTTCTGCACGGAAATCGCCTGTTTCCGCACGGCATCGAAGCGTTTCCGCACGGCATCGGGCTGTTTCCGCACGGCATCGGGCTGTTTCTGCGCGGCATCGGGCTGTTTCTGCGCGGCATCGGGCTGTTTCTGCGCGCTCCCCTACCCTTCCCTACCCTATCCGGGACAACTACAAAACGCTTAAATAAAGACTGTTAACGTTAAACATAAAAAGAATGAAACAATCCAATCAATCATCACTCTCCAAAGCTCTGCCCGTCTTTATGGCGTTTTACGTTATGGGCTTTGGCGACATCGTAGGGGTAGCCACCGGCTATGCCCGCCTGGAACTTGGGCTGAGCAATGCGCTTACGCAGGTACTCACCATGCTGGCCTTCGTGTGGTTTGCACTCCTGTCTGTCCCCGTGGGTATCTTTCAAGACAAAAGGGGGAAAAAGTTTACCGTCAATCTGGGGATACTCTTTATCGGCCTGGGGATGCTCGTCCCCATCCTGGCGTATACCTACTACGGGATGCTGGCCTCCTTCACCCTGCTTGGCATAGGAAACACCATTATACAGGTGTCGGCCAATCCGCTGATGCAAGACGTATCGCCCGCGCACAGGCTCTCGCGCAACCTCACCCTCTCGCAGTTCGTAAAGGCCATTGCCGGGATGCTGGGGCCTTCCATCGCCGCCTTCTGCGCCATCCGCTTCCATAACTGGACGTACCTCTACCCGGCGTACCTCGCCATCTGCGTCCTGGCCATCCTCTGGCTGCGCGCCACGTATATCCCCGAAACCGGAAGCGGCGGACGGGCAAGCATCAAAAGCGCCCTCAGCTTGCTGGCCGACAGGAAAGTAGCCCTCCTGGTGACAGGCACGTTCCTCATGGTAGGTTTCGACGTGGGGATGAACACCAATATCGCCGGCTACCTGCGCCAGTCGTTCGGCGTTTCGCAGGAAGAAGGCAGCCTGGGCATCAGCATCTACTTTGCCGCCCTGATGGCGGGCCGCTTTCTCAGCGCCCTCCTCCTTGGCCGGATGAAGGGGAACCAAATGCTGCTCTGCTGCGCCATCCTCTCCGTCCTGGCCTTCGCCTCGCTATACGTTGCGCCCGGCTTGCTGGCGGGGCAAATCGCCATCTTCCTTGTAGGCCTGTTTACGGCCGCCATCTTCCCGCTTATCTTCTCCGCCGGCCTCCAATACATGCCCCAGCGGGCCAACGAACTGTCCGGCCTGATGATTATGAGCGTATGCGGCGGCGGCATAATTCCGCCCCTGGCAGGCGTGGTAAACGATTTTACGGGGCTTATGCCATCATTAATTCTGCTCGGTTTATGTTTGGTTTACGTAATTTGCTTAGCTTTGTACATTATCAAAAACAAACTGTAAAAACAACGAATTATGGCACATTCTATTTTGGGGTTAGATATCGGCGGAACCAAGTGTTCCGTGGTCTTGGGAAAGGAAGAAGACGGACTGCTGCAAATTAAGGCAAAGAAAACGTTTCCCACCGAAGTAACAAAAGGTTTTGCACATACCATGCACACCATACAGCAACAGACAGACGCCGTATTGCATGAGGCCGGCCTTACGCCGGAACAGATAGCCGCCTGCGGGATAAGCTGCGGCGGCCCGCTTGACAGCGATAAAGGACTCGTGATGTCGCCGCCTAACCTGCCCGGATGGAACAACATCCCCATCGTAGAGATTGTAGAAAAACACTACGGCATCCAAACGGCCTTACAGAACGACGCCAACGCCTCCGCCCTGGCCGAATGGAAATACGGCGCAGGACGGGGCTGTAACAACCTTATCTTCCTCACCTTCGGAACCGGCATGGGCGCAGGCCTCATACTCAACGGGCGCTTATACGCCGGCGCAAACGGCATGGCGGGAGAAGCAGGCCACATACGCCTGGAACGCTACGGCCCCATAGGATACGGCAAGGCAGGCTCCTTCGAAGGCTTTTGCAGCGGAGGGGGAATTGCCCAGCTGGCCTGTAACAAGGTATTCGAAAAGATACAGAGCGGCGAAAAGGTATCATTCTGCCCCACCCTGGCCGACCTCTCCAAAGTAAACGCCCGCACCGTAGCCGACGCCGCCTTCGCGGGAGACGAACTGGCAAAGGAAATCTACCATACCAGCGGACATTGCCTGGGGAAAGCGCTATCCATACTGATAGACGTACTGAACCCCGAAATCATCATCCTGGGAAGCATCTACCTCAGGGCGCAGCAACTGATAGAACCGGCCATGAACGAAGTAATCCGGCAGGAAACCCTTCCGCATGCCCGCCAGGCCTGCCGGATTGTGCCCGCCGGACTGAAAGAAAGTCTGGGAGACTACGCCGCCCTGTCGGTAGCCTCCTTCCTCTTAGAATCAGAGCCATGAACGAAGCCGCACAAAAGGAGCTGGACACGCTGTTCCGGCATTACCCCGAATTAGCCGCCTGCCGGAGCGCCATCGCAGACGCTTTCAGTCATCTACTGGCATGCAGCCTCAGGAAAGGACTGATTATGACCTGCGGAAACGGTGGAAGCGCCGCCGACGCAGGCCACATAGTAGGCGAACTGATGAAAAGCTTCAAGCGGGAAAGGCCCCTCACGCCCGGAGAACGCGAAACATTGCGGAACGCATTCCCCCTCCACGGCGATTACCTGTCTGCCCACCTGCAAAGAGCCATCCCCGCCCTCTCCCTGGCCGACCAGACAGCCCTCTCGTCTGCCTTTATCAACGATGCAGCCCCCGACATGGTCTTTGCCCAGCAGGTATTCGCCTACGGCAAGGCGGGAGACGTGCTGATAGCCCTCTCCACCTCCGGCAATTCGCCGAACGTAGTAAACGCCTGCCGCGTAGCAAACGCTTTCCATATAACAACCATCGGGCTTACCGGCGAACAGGGGGGCGAAATGAAAAACCTTTGCCACGTTGCCATCTGCGTACCCGCCCGCGAAACCTACCGCATACAGGAATACCACCTCCCCGTCTACCATGCCCTCTGCGCCATGCTCGAAGCAGCCAGTTATCCGTAAAGCGCCCCTGCCGGAAAAGCCCCTGCGCCC
>JAIRKZ010000006.1 GCA_031259845.1 Tannerellaceae bacterium
TTCCGTCAAAACGCAACTGCAAAATGCAGCCTGTTCCCCGGGGCAAGCCCGGACCCGGGCGCAAACAGGACAAACAGGGAGGGGGTAAAATGACAATTTGCTAAAATAGCAAAATGACAAAAGCACCCCTTAGAAAGCATGCCTAACTAAGCCGTACCCTAAGAGACTGTATTTATTTTATTGTAATAAAAAACGCTTATCCAGAAGAGGTATTTATTTCATTATCATGCTTTCGGAAAACTATTATAATAATTTTGTGAAGACATTATAATCGTTTTGTAAAGACATTATAATGACTTGTTGAAGACTATATAATGTTTTTTCTTTCGCCTTACCCATTATTTTGAAACTGAAAGGAGGCCAAAGGTTTTTTATAACTATTTGTATATAAAATTCTAAAAGCTGAAATATGGGATAAAAAGTAGTTATTGAAGGGTGATTGAACGCTATAGTTCAAGTTTCAAATCACTTGAAAAACAATTATACTATTATTAAAAACGATTATGAAAATTTTCAAAAAGTATCATGAATTATTCCCGCAGGTGAAGCAAAAATGCAAGCTGTACGTAAATGTGCTCCGATCGCCCGCCAATAAAAAAACCAGGAAATAATTCCCCGTAAATAATAAAATCTGTAATTTGGTCGCCAAAATAAACTAACGAAATGAAAATCACTAAAGGCAATATAAATCCTGCAACCATGTACCAATCCCTTCTCTCCTGCTGGCACAAACTTGAACATTACTCTCCGGCAACTCTTCCCCGTGAATCCGGTTTGCAGAGGGTCAAGAATAATACACTGCCCTGGCAGGAAAACCCACGGCCTAAAAAAACGAATCACACCCTTGTCTTCACTGTATACTTTGGAGTATTTCAATCGTCTCACGTGACTGATTTCGTGAAACAATGCTTCAAAGATGATCGCAGGGGTGAAAATGATCGTTCTACAGATATATGTTACGCATCCTTCAAAGTGAATATTGAGGGATATTATGTTAATGAGTCATTGGGTATCTCTACTCTGCCGTGGGCGCTGGGGCAATTGGAAAAAAAACAAATAGCCAACAACGAATGGGACAAAGAATTTACTAAAGTCTTGGAAAAACTACTGAGCGATTTGCAGCAGGAATTACAGGAAGTGCAGACTATCGAAAGCCTGCGGGAAATTCAGGACAGAATCATTGAACTGTCTGAATGGAGCACACGGCCAGCTGTAGAAATCTTTATCAAACAGGAAGAAGTTCCCCTAAAGAAAAAGAAGAAAAAAGAAAGTGAAGAATCTAAACCTGACTTACTGAACAGCTTTTACATAAAAGACCTCGAAACAATTATCCGCAGGTTTGATGAGAAGAAGGCTTCCAAAGCATTTACCGACTATCTGAAAGGTTGCCTGAATCTAAAATTCCAGAAAAATGACCTCGCCAAAGATATTACATTGCTAAAAGAAACGCTGCTGCCGGAGAAGTATCCTGACGGTTGCTGGCCTTCCGAATATAAACTTAGTCTGATGTAGCAATTCGCCGTAAACCGGGTGATGAATGATTTGTCTGCACCTACGCAAGAAGGTATATTTTCGGTAAATGGTCCCCCGGGAACGGGTAAAACCACCCTGTTGAGAGATATCATAGCTGCTATATTGGTGAAGCGCGCGAAAGTAATGGTAACTTATCGTGACCCCGCGAAAGCATTTAAAATGGTGGGTAAAATAGAAGTGACGGAAGACTTCACTCCCTTCATTTACCAACTCGATGAACGCTTAGTGCATAGTGGTATCGTTGTGGCTTCTTCCAACAATGGGGCTGTGGAGAATATTTCCAAGGAATTGCCATTAATAAAAGAGGTAAAGCCGTATGAAGAAACAGGCTATCTCAGAGATGTGACGCAAAGCTGTATCGACCCTGATTATTGGGGATTGATATCCGTAGTACTTGGAAACAAGGAAAACCGTGAAAAGATAATTAATGCCATTTGGATGAAAAAGGAAGATGAACCGAAAATCATCTTGAAAGACTTCCTCAAAGGGGAAAAACCATCCATACAGGAGTGGCAGGATGTTTCCGTCGCCTTCCAGAAGAAACAGGTAGAAATAGCCGATGAGAAAAAACGATTATCCGGATTTGTACGCGACTATATCGAACTGGAAGCTGTCGAGCAGGAACTGGAGAGTTGCGAACGGAAACGAATTGATGCATTACAGGGGTATGAAAGCGTGGAAAAAGAGCTTCGACAGAAAAGCGAACAACAAAAGAAGGTTGAACGGCAAAAGCGAGAACTCTTGCAGGAACTATCCGTTATAAAAGAAAACAAACCCGGCTTTTTTACCCGTTTGTTCAGCAAACGGATCAGAAATCAGTACCAAGAAGCTTTAGGCAATGCTTTGAGTGCATACAACCGGTCTGCCGGTGAGTTAACACGGCTGAAAGAATTAATAGACAAACTCCGAATCGGACACAACAACGCTGAACGGGAATATAAGACTGCCCAAACCAAATGGGAGGAGATAAATCAAAAGTATTCCCATCTTTATAACCGGGCAGAGCAAGCCCGCACAGAACTTAAAAATTCATATGCCGACAGTAGTTTCTGGGAAAGTATAGAATCGAAAGAGACGCAGGAATCCTGCCCATGGTATTCGGACAGGTTGAAAGTTTTACAATCAGAACTATTTGTACTCGCCATGCAGGTTAACGAAGCTTTTATCTTGCAAGCTAATGCTACTTCAAATAGGATATTAACCTCCTTGCATGGTTTCTTTGAATACCTAAAAGGTGGTTCCCGACCGGCAAGGGAACAGATAAAATCCATGTGGGATGTCTTCTTCCTGGTGATTCCTGTGGTTTCCACCACATTTGCATCCGTACAGCGAATGTTCGAAGGACTGGAAGATAAAGATTTACCCTGGCTGTTTATCGATGAAGCGGGGCAAGCTGTACCACAAGCAGCAGCGGGAGCTATCTGGCGATCGCAACGTGTTGTGGTGGTAGGCGATCCTTTCCAGATAGAACCGGTAGTGACCATTCCGCCAGTTATAACGGATCATTTCAGCAAATATTTTGATTTGAGCAAGTTAAATATACATTCCAGTCTTTCTGTTCAATCAATGGCCGACCGTGCCAATCCTTACGGATGGTATGCTAATAATACGTGGATAGGAACCCCTCTACGTGTGCACAGGCGATGCATTGAGCCGATGTTCGGCATTGCCAACCGGATAGCCTACAACGGGATGATGTTTAATTCTACTTTTGTCAAAACACCGAAAGTAAACTTTCCAACAAGCTTTATTTCTGTTTCAGGGGATGTGGATGGACGACATTATGTTCCGGAACAGGGAATGGTAATCAGGGAGGTATTATTGGAAGAGATTCGTTTTTCGAAGGGTTTACCGGATGTATTTGTGATTTCTCCATTCACGGAAATTAGCAGAAAGCTGAGATATGATTTAAATGATTATCTCAGAAAGGAAGCATCCCGCTTCGGAACTGTCTCTGCCGATGATATGAAAGAGTGGTTGAAAACGCATATTGGTACTGTACATACCTTCCAGGGTAAGCAGGCCGATGGAGTAATATTGTGTCTGGGACTGGATGAGAACTCTAAGAAGGCAGCGTCCTGGGCTTCGGAAAAACCCAACTTGCTGAATGTAGCTTTGACAAGGGCAAAATATCGGTTTGTGGTTATTGGGGATGAGCATATATGGCTAAATGAACCGTATTTTTGTGAGTTAAGGGGGTTGGAAGGAGATTGCCTCTTGCAGGAACAATCTCCTTTCGGTTAAGATATTATCTGTTTGTGATATTAGATGATATAAAGCGTTTATGGTTGTAACACTCCATTAATTACCTTAATGTCTCTTTCCCTTTTACTTCCAAGGTTTCCGGTTTGAGTGAAGGTTTCTCCCTCAAAGATTCCATAGAAGTTATCGTCACTGACTTGGCTATATAAAGCTGCTCCGAAATTACCCACAGCGGTACCGGTTATAAGTACAACATTGCAGGAATCGCGAAGACTAAGGTCATTAGGATTATGTTCCACTCCGTTAATGGCGTCTCCATGTGCAATGTTATATCCTGTAACCAGACCATTGCTCATATAGAATTTTCCATAAGAGTTGTATACTCCGCCGCCACGTCCGCCCGAACTTACCACTCTGGCAGTGTTACTGAATATTTCGCCCCCTTTCATGAAAAATTTCGCCGAAAACCCCACATATACGGCGCCGCCCTGTCCGCAGGCAAGGTTGCCGCTAATGGCGCTGCCATCTTCCATAATTAATTCTCCATAATCGGGCAGATACACCCCGCCGCCCTTACCATTGGATTGAGCGGATGTGCCTGCAATGTTGCCAGAAATTTCGCCCCCTTTCATAATGAGTTTGCCGCCAACAAATACTCCTCCGCCACGGCCTTCGGTATTGGTATTACCGCTAATACTTGCCCCGCTTCCTAAAACCAGTTCGGCGTCGCCTCCATAGCCTACGCGAACCAACTCCGCTGTATTGGCTCCATGACCTATCAGGGCGATGTTTTCCAGAATAATATTCTTATTGCAATAGATTAAGTAGCCCGTACTGCCGCTTGCCAAACTTATTTCCGGTATCGGATTAGCTTGCCCCTTGATGGTTACCGTAAGCCCTGCCAATTCTTTGATGAAAATGGTGGAGCTTGTCCCCGGAAGGTCAAAACTTTCAGTAATGGAAAAGGTATGAGTTTTATTATTCCCTGCGGCATTGACGGCAGCAATAGCAGTATTCCATTCTACCGCACTACTTATGTTATGATTAATGGAAGAAGGGTTTCCTCCATTTTCAGTCGTCCACTTGGCATAAAGCGTAAAATTACCTGTTACGCCGCTTACATCGTAAGGAAAGGTTACTTTGTTTGTCAAAGCTGCTTCCCTGTACCAGCCTTCAAAAGTACTGCCGGTTTTAACAGGGGCTGCCGGTTCGACAAGGGTACTGCCTTTCACTACTTGGGTTACATGATTATCACCGGCAGGCCATGTACCGCCGTTCAAATTCCATGTAACCTGCCAGTATTCAACAGTCGATTCTTCTTTCCATTGGGCGCTAAGGGTAATATTGCCGGTTACAGGCGTCTGAAAATTATAGGCAGTTGCAGCATTGCCCAAACTCCAGAAAAGAAATACATAACCCGCTTTGGCAGGGTTTGGAGTAGGGGCGATTGCCATCTCGCCGGATTTCACGCTTTGGACGGAAGGGATGGGGCTGCCTCCGTCGGCGTCGAAAGTAACGGTATAGACCGTTTCATTTACCGGGTCGTCAGCCTCCGAGCAGGAAACCGCACCCAATACGATACTCATTAAAGCAATTAAGCAAATATTCTTCATATTGAGTTAATTTAAGGCATTAACATTTACTTCATAACCAAGGATAAACTGTCTCGCTTATTTTCTATTCCAAACGATGCAGACATTATTTGTTTCTTAACCAGTTCTATTTCACAGGTAGCCGTTTCGTTGAACGACTTGATAAACTCGTCGCTCATGTACTGATAAGATTCGTATTTGTCTTTCAAGTTTTCAAGACACTTTTCTTTTGTGTTTTCCTCGTAACACTCGCAGAACTCAATTGCTGCTTCATTTCCTTTGTCCGCATAGTCTTCCAGTTCGGGACATGCGGTAAAAACAACCATCAAACTCACCGGAATGACAGGCATAATCCTTTTTATTATCTTCTTTCTCATATTATTACTTAAATTACGATTTCAGTGTAAAAGTACCGGGTATATAAATACCCGTCAATCCTCCTAAAGGGTGAAAATGCATCACAACTTTCACCCTTTTGGAGGATAGGAATAAATAAGTAAATGGAGTACCTTTGCAGAAACTTACAATATGTTATGACACGAATAGTTTTTTTGGGTTTATTGTTGCTGTCGGTTCTGAACATGTCCGGCCAGACGCAGAATGTAGATTCGTTAGTGAGTGTGCTGGAAACGCAAGAACTTAATCCCGGAGAGCAAGCGGAATTGTACGATAAGATTGTTGTTGCCTATGGTTCTTCCAACAATTACGAGAAAGCCATCGAATACGCAGAAAAAGGCCTTGCCATTTGCAGAGAGGCTAAAAACAAAAGTATTGAATCCGGCCTTAACGAAGGGATCGGCATCTCTTATTGCGCGATGGGCAATTACGAACGAGCCTATCCATACCTCGAAAAGGCTCTCGACCTATCCATACAGGCCAACGACAAAATACAAGAAATGTCGGTTCGTCAGACCATTGGATCCTACTATGGACGTCTTGGAAAATATGAAGATGCACTGAAATATTTTGTAGATGCATTGTCCATCAGTGAAAACATCGGCGATAAAAAACAGGGCATGGCTATTTTGGGAAATATCGGGGTAATATATATCATACTAAATCCGGAGAAAGCTGTTCCGTATTTTGAAAGAATGATAGCTTTAGCAGACGAACTTAATATGCCGAGAGCCAAGATTAGACCATTTCATGAACTGGGACGCTATTACACCGGCAAAAAAGATATACAAAAGGCGTTGGAATATGTACAAAAGGCTGTTGATTTAAGTCGAACCTATAACAGTATAATTTATGAGGCTCTGGGGCTGGGACAATTAGCGCAGATACACATTGATATGGGTGATTATGATAAAGCGCTGGAATATCTGGCCGAAAGTATGCCCGTCTGCGAAAAAACAAACGACCCCTCAATATTAGCCAACTCATGGAAATTGATGTCAGATATATATCTGAAGCAAGAACAATATAACGAGTGCGAACAGGCTGCCTATAAATCATGGCAACTTGATTCAACGGATTTGGCTACTAAATCCGAATTATTGTTCAATATAGCTTACTCCGATATTTTTTTGGGAGATAACGAAAAAGCCGCGGCTTACCTGACAGCGTACAAAAAAGCTATGGAAGAAACGTCTGATAAAAACTTTCATGAAGCTCTGACAGATACGGAAGCAAAATACGAAACCGAGAAAAAAGAACTCCGTATCACTTCATTGGAAAAAGAACGACAACTCTATGTATATCTTAGTATTGCGGGCGTTTTGTTCGCAATCGCATTAGGGATAGCTTTACGGCAAAAGATAAAAAACACACAGAAAGAAAAACAGTTGATTGCCACCCGTTCTGTGTTGGAAGGCGAGATGAAGGAACGGACACGCTTAGCTCAAGACCTGCACGACCGCCTTAGCGGAAATCTTTTGGCTGTGAAAATAGAACTGGGCAACCATGCGGAAACGTTGCAAAACGTCCGCGACAAATTAGACAACTGCGCCAAGGATATTCGCAATGCAGCTCACGACCTGATGCCGGCTTCCCTGCAATTCGGACTGAAAGTAGCTTTGGAAGATTTTGCAGCCCAATTCCCAAATGTCCGGTTTCACTTTTTCGGCGAGGAAAAGCGCATTGACAGGAGAATGGAGTTTGTCGTTTACTGTTGCGCCTGCGAACTGGTAAACAATTCCATCAAACATTCGGGCGCAAAAGAAATCAACCTGCAATTGGTTCAGGATGAAAAGCATGTTACGCTTACCGTTTCGGACGACGGCGACGGCTTTGATGAAAAAGCCGTTTCAAAAGGCTTCGGACTGAAAAGCCTCCGCGACAGGGTCGCATCCTGCAACGGGAAAATGGATATTTCTACTTCGCCCGGCAAAGGAACGGAAACAACCATTGAGTTGAAAGTTGAGGATTGAGAATAAAAAAAACAAACTATATGGAAATGCAAGATAATTCTCAATTAATCCGCCTGTCGATTGTCGACGACCACAAAATGGTGGTAGAGAGCCTGAGCAAACAGATAACCAAATCGGGTATAGCCCGGATTACAGGCGTATATTACGATTTGAAATCCTGCCGCCAGGGATTGGAAAAAAACCTTCCCGACATACTCTTGCTTGACATTGGATTACCTGACGGCGACGGAGTAGATTTTTGCGCCGAGATAGCAAAAAGCTATCCCCGGTTGAAAATCATCATGCTTACTACCTATAAAGAGTTCAGTATCGCTAAACGGGCATTGCATAACGGCGCACTCGGTTATATCCTGAAAAATGCCGAAATCGAGGAAATGCTTATCGGCATTGAAACGGTGAGCCGGGGTGAACGGTTTCTCTGCGAGGAAATAGATATCCTTCTGAACGAAAAGAAAAACGAAGATGTTGTCTGGCTTGGCAAGCGTGAAAAGGAAGTTCTGGGATACATTGCCGAAGGCTATACTTCCAAAGAGATTGCAAGTTTTATTCACCGTGACGAAGAAACCGTCCGGACTTACCGCCGCAACCTGCTTATCAAGCTCGTTGCCAAAAACACTCCCGAAGCGGTCAAAAAAGGATATGAAAAGAGGTTGATTTGGTAAATAGTCAATAAAGGGGCAATTGCGGGCTATGGGCACTCTATGCTTTACGCCTATCATATATCCATACCGTATTGGCAGAGCAATTACGTTCTATTTTACAAAGGTTTTTTTAAGGGTGGGAAGCTTCTATTATTTATTTAGTGTATCTTTGTGTTATTAATCCTGCACAAGTATATTAACTATAATACTTTTAGACACCATGAATTCAATAAAACGTTTCTTTATTACACTATTATTTATCTTTCCATTATTCGCATACGGGCAGGTTTCTTTTGGCGAACCCGAAAAAATTAATGATAACTGGAAATTTGCATTACGTGATGACCAACGTATGTCATCGCCTATATTTGACGATTCGGAATGGCAAATGGTAAGTTTGCCTCATGATTGGAGTGTAAAAGGACAGCTTAGTCCGTCGCTTGCCGCTTGCACCGGCTATCTGCCGGGTGGCGCCGGATGGTATCGCAAATCATTCGCCATACCGGAAAGTAAGAAAGAAGAAAAGGTTTATCTTTACTTTGAAGGCGTTTACAGCCGGAGCGAAGTTTTTATCAATGGCCATTCGCTGGGGAAACGGCCCAACGGATACATTTCTTTTATGTATGATGCTACTCCATTTGTAGCATTTGGTGAAGAAAATACGGTTGCCGTCCGGGTAGATCATAGCCTGAGCGCCGATTCGCGCTGGTATACCGGTTCCGGTATCTACCGTAATGTGTGGCTGGTGTATGCCCATCCTGTTCATATAGGTCAATGGGGCGTTTATGCTTATCCTTCGGTTGCCGATTATAAACAAGGCGCTTTATCAATTGAGGTAGAGGTAGATAATGAGAGTAGTGCGGCTACGAACCTGACGATTCGGAATGAGTTGTTTGATACGAATGGAAAAAGCGTTGCCCAAAACAATAAAAAACTAACGGTTGCCGCTAAGCAAAAAGGGAACATACAAACCACATTGCATGTAAAGAACCCGGCTCTTTGGGATTTGAACGAACCCAATCTCTACACACTAAAAACAACCCTTTTTCAAGGCGGGAAAGTAATTGATTCATCAATTACCACAACCGGATTCCGCACGTTTACCTTCAGCCCGGATAAAGGTTTTGCCCTTAACGGAAATTGGATGAAAATAAAAGGTGTATGTATCCATCACGATGCAGGCGTACTGGGATCGGCCGTGCCCCATGAAGTATGGAAGAGAAGACTGCTCACCCTGAAAGAAATTGGCTGTAACGCCATCCGTACCAGCCATAATCCGCAGGCTCCCGATTTATACAGGTTATGCGACGAACTGGGATTATTGGTTTTAAATGAGGCTTTTGACGAATGGGAGTTTCCTAAAAGGAAATGGATTGAAGGTTGGAATGTTGGAACGCCCGGATTTCAGGGAACATCCGATTTCTTTGAAGAATGGGGAGAAAGAGACCTGGCGGATATGATACGCCGCGACCGTAACCATCTTTCGGTCTTTGCATGGAGCATCGGAAACGAAGTAGACTATCCGAACGACCCCTATTCGCACCCTGTACTCGACGGTGGAAAAGATACCGGATTTACGCAAGCCATATTCGGCGGATACAAAAAAGAGGCCCCCGATGCCATGCGATTGGGGGGAATAGCCAAACGATTGGCCGCGGTAGTAAAACAGTATGATAAATCACGCCCGGTAACGGCCGGGCTGGCAGGCGTTGCCATGTCTAACGAAACCGAATATCCCGGCGCCTTAGACATTGCCGGATACAACTATACAGAAAGTAAGTATGATTCCGACCATAAAAAATACCCGAATCGTGTTATCTACGGAAGTGAAAACAGGCACGACCTTGACGCATGGAAAGCTGTACGGGATAAAGAACATATCTTCGGGCAGTTTTTATGGACAGGCATTGATTACTTAGGCGAATCGGGCAAGTGGCCGGCGAGGGGGTTTTATGCGGGATTACTTGATTTCGGCGGGTTTATTAAACCCAGAGGATATTTTCGCCAATCTTTATGGTCTGACAAACCAATGGTTTATATCGGAACCTATCCTGTAAAAGCAAACAGCCTCCTTTCGCAGGATGCCTGGCCTGTATGGAACTATCAGGAAGGAGAAATGATCCGTGTCGTTTGCTATACCAACGCCGCTAAAGCAAGATTGGAATTAAATGGAAAAACCGTTGGAGAAGAAAAGAATTATGATGATAAAACAGGTATTATCTACTGGGATATTCCCTATCAGAACGGTAAACTGGAAGTAACCGCCCTGAATGAAAACGGCAACGAAGCCGGGCGGTATAAACTGGAATCGTCCCGGCAACCCTATGCCATAACGATTGTTTCGGCCGACAGTTGTATCGGTAAAGATAAAGGAATAGCCCAGATAGTCTTTCAAGTGGCAGACGAAGAAGGTATTCCCGTTATGCTATCCGACAACGAAGTTGCCTGCCATATAGAAGGATCGGCGCAATTACTTGGGCTTGAAGCCGGCAATAATACAGACATGACGGATTACACGGATAATAAACACCGCGTATACCACGGACGTATGATAGCCTATATCCAGGCAAACGGCACGAAAGGCGTAGCTAATGTAACTTTCGCTTCGCCATGGTTAAAAGAAGCTACCGTACGTATTGAGATTAGATGAGGCAAAACAAACAAAAAGACAAGAAAGAATCAAGCCAATCCATGACGAATAAGTTGTTTAAACGGATATTTACCGGGTGCAGGAATATTTTTTTATTCCTGCTCCTGTCCAGTATTCTGGCTGTATTTATTTTAAAATATGTACCTGTTTATTATACGCCGCTCATGGTAATCCGGGTTTTTGAACAATTGAAAGAGAAGAAAAAGGTTAAACTTCAACATAAATGGACGCCTGTATCAAAGATTGCCCAACCCTTGATACAGGCCGTTATCGCTTCGGAAGATAATCTTTTTCTGGAACATAGCGGATTTGATTTGGAGCAGATAGAAAAAGCGCTCAACGAAGCCGGAGCCGGAAAGCGTGTACGCGGCGCAAGTACAATATCCCAACAAACAGCAAAAAACGTTTTCCTGTGGCCGGAAAAAACGTATGTACGCAAGGGGCTTGAAGTATATTTTACCGTCCTTATCGAACTTTTCTGGAGCAAAAAACGCATTATGGAAGTATACCTCAACTCCATTGAAATGGGAGACGGTATCTATGGAGCAGAAGCCGTTGCCAAAGCTCATTTTCAGAAACATGCTTACGAACTGACTAAAGGAGAAGCCGCATTAATAGCTGCCACGCTACCGAATCCGCGTAAGTTCAATTCGGCCAAACCTTCCGGTTATATGTTGAGAAGGCAGTCTCAAATTATGTCTTTAATGGATAAACTACTGAAAATAGACATGGGATATGAACAACTTTAGTTATCACGATCTGGGGCGAATCGCCTACGCAGCCGCCTTGGAAAAACAAACCAGCGCCTTTACTGCATTACTTAACGCAAAAACGAACAATCAACAGGGCCAAAACCAATTGCTCTTTTGCGAACATGAACCCGTATTTACGCTCGGCAAAAGCGGCAAAGAATCAAACCTGCTAATCTCCGAAGAATTACTGTCACAACGCGGTATATCCTTATACCATACAAACAGAGGCGGAGATATTACCTATCACGGCCCCGGACAAATTACCGGCTATCCTATATTCGACCTTGAATATTGGAATATAGGCATAAAACAATACATCCATACGCTGGAAGAAACCATCATCCGTTTTCTTTCCCTCTACGGAGTCGAAGGCAAGCGACTGGAAGGAGTTACCGGCGTATGGATAGATACGGAACCGGCAGGCAAAGCCCGGAAGATATGCGCTATCGGCGTAAAATGCAGCCGGTATGTTACTATGCACGGGTTCGCCCTCAATATCAACACAAACCTGGATTACTTTTCCCTTATTAATCCATGCGGTTTTACAGACAAAGGCGTTACTTCGCTGGAAAAAGAACTTGGTTTTCCCCAAGACTTTGAATACGCCAAAATGCAGTTAAAAGAAATCTTCGCCACCTGTTTTTGAATTTTATATGTTTTCTTGGGAAATTCTCAAAAAGATTAGCGCTTTTTAGACTTTTTCTTTAAATTTGCATCTGATCTATATATCTAACGAATATAAATTAGGTGTTTTATGATGATGAAGAGGTATTGTGTAGGTATAAGTACAACGATATTATTATTTGTAAGTTTTTGCATGGCGGCGCAAGATGTATCTTTATTTTCTGAAGTAAAGGGGGATGTTATCTCTTCCGATACTATTCCCCTGATTGAATTTGACGAATCAAGCTTAGATAAAATAAATGACATTAAAAAACAATTTGAGAAGCAAAACAGTACGTACGCAAGGCCCGTACGAATAAATACAAGCCTGCTGCGTTTCGTACAGGATGATAACCTTAAACTATCCAACGAAGCGCTTTATTGGGTTAGGTTAGTGAGAGACGCTTCTTCCGCCTTTGATGAACGAATGACATACAAAGACACAATTATCGTAGACCCTATATTCATGACGCCTGTCTTCAGAGGTAAGATACTGTCTGGCGACTTAACGCTCTATGATACGGAAATCTTCCACTCAAAGAGCCCGTATGATTTTATATACAAACCTGATAGTAGCCTGTTTCGGAATTATTTAAGAAAGAAAAAAATAACAGACGAAACAGCAGCCTTTCTGGAAAAAAACTATCCGCAATATTTTCGTTATTCGGAAAGAAACCTGCCCGGCGAGGTTCCGGTGGCCCGTTATATAAAGAAAGACCTGATTAAAGATATGCCCGTACTCGTGGGAACCGATGTAAGTTTTAGCGATGTAGATGCACCAGTGAAATTTATCCCGGACAGGCGATACTGGACGTCAGGGTTTGAAAGCGCCCTTCAATTCTCTCAAAACTATGTTTCTGAAAATTGGCATAAGGGAGGGAGCAGCAACTTAAACATATTCAGCAAGAATTACATGAGGTATAACTATAATAGAGATAAGATACAAATAACGAACGAAGGCGAAATAACCGCCAACATATATAATGCCCCTAAAGATACGCTTCGTAGCTACAAAATAGGTAACGACATTGTCAGGCTACACAGTAACGTAGGGTACAAAGCGTTTGAAAAATGGTTCTATACGTATGATTTCGAATTTATCACGCAATTATTTACAAACCATGAAGAGAATACCAAGACCATCTACTCGGCGTTTCTTTCCCCTTTCTTTATCAATATGGGGGTCGGTATGAAATATGATTTGAACAAATCATTTCCCCAACGGCATAAAAACCTGAAACTATCGGTCAACATCGCTCCTCTTGCCTATACTTATCAATATAGTATAAAGAAAGACTCCGATATGAACCTGGCGCGTCACAAATTTGAAGAAAAAGAGAATCCGGTTGAAGGAGAAAATAAATATAAACATGAAAGGCACATCTTCGGCCCGTCTGTCCGCGCCGATATGGTTATGACATTCAACAGGAATATATCTTGGCAGTCCCGTTTTTATTTCAAGACCAATTTTGAAGAAAACCTGATTGAATTTGAAAATACGTTGATATTGGCTATCACCCGTCATTTCTCTACCCGCCTGTACCTCTATCCAAGATATGACGACAAAGAAGTAATAGCAGACGGCAAAAAGCAGAGTTATTTTCAGTTAAACCAACTGCTAAGCTTCGGTTTCAATTACAAATGGTAAATTAAATCTATTTATTCTCTAAATATTATGGGGAATAATGACATTATTCCCAAATAATCCTTACTTTTGCCGAGGTTTTGCTATGTCGAGGTTACAAACATGAAAAATATAATACATCATTGCGGAATAGTAGAAAAGATTGCCGGCCATTCCGTATACGTTAAAATTATACAGCAATCGGCCTGTGCAGGATGTCACGCCAAATCAATGTGTATGGCCGCCGATAGCAAAGAGAAAGTCATTGAAATACCAGATTCTTCCGGCCTGTACCATATAAACGAACCGGTTATCATCTGCGGACAAAGTTCTATGGGAATGGAAGCCGTATTTCTTGCTTTTGTCTTACCATTGTTACTCGTTGTTAGCGCCATTATATTCGGAACCTGTAATAAATGGAATGACGTCCTCAACGCTTTAAGCGGGCTACTGATATTACTTCCGTACTATGGCATTTTGTATCTCTTACGCAATAAACTAAAGAAAAGATTCATTTTCACATTAACGAAAACGGAAAATTAATTCATAATTAGCATGATTTTAACCGCCATTATTTCCTTAGGAGGAATTGGAATTACAGGTGCAGTACTTCTTTATGCCGCATCGAAGAAATTTGAAGTTTATGAAGACCCCCGTATCGCACAAGTTCAGGACGTTTTACCGGCCGCCAATTGTGGAGGCTGCGGATATCCGGGTTGTTCGGGGTTTGCCACTGCCTGCGTAAATGCAGATTCATTAGACAACCTCTTATGCCCGGTAGGCGGAGTGGAGGTAATGAATAAAGTGTCAACCATACTGGGTAAGGAGGCCGGTAAGGCAGACCCGATGATTGCCGTTGTACGTTGCAACGGCGCCTGTGAAGCCCGCCCACACACCAATCAATACGACGGGGCTCAAAACTGCGCCATTGCGTCTTCTCTCTATGGAGGAGAAACCGGTTGCTCTTACGGATGCTTCGGCTACGGCGATTGCGTTACGTCCTGTCTGTTCGGCGCAATTCATATCAACCCCGAAACCCTGTTGCCGGAAGTGATTGACGACAAATGTACCGCTTGTGGCGCCTGCGTCAAGGCCTGTCCGAAAAGCATTATCGAACTACGTAAAAAGGGGCCGAAATCACGGCGTATCTATGTTGGCTGCGTCAATCAGGATAAAGGAGGCGTTGCCCGTAAAGCGTGTAACCATGCATGTATCGGTTGCAGCAAATGTGAAAAGGAATGTCAGTTCGAAGCTATCGCCATCGCGAATAACCTGGCTTATATAGACCCTATGAAATGCCGGTTGTGCCGCAAATGCGTCCCGGTATGTCCTACAAACTCCATTATCGAGACTAACTTTCCTCCCCGCAAGGAAAAAGTAACAGAAGATAATAGCGCGAATAACCAATTAATAATATAATCTGAAGTATGCTAAGGACATTTAGAATCGGAGGTATACATCCGCCTGAAAGCAAACTGTCTGCCGGAAAGAAAATAAGCCTGTTGGATATTCCCGAACAGGTAATCATACCATTGGCGCAACATATTGGAGCACCGGCACAAGCCGTTGTAAAGAAAGGCGACGTGGTAAAAACCGGAACGCTAATAGGCAAGGCCGGTGGTTTTGTATCGGCAAACATCCATTCGTCTGTTTCCGGAAAAGTAACTAAAATAGACAATGCCCTCGACGCAAGCGGTTACAAACGCCCTGCGGTATTTATAGACGTTGAAGGCGATGAGTGGGAAGAATCCATAGACCGCAACGGGAATTTGATAAAAGAATGTAACCTGTCGCCAAAAGAGATTATAAACAAAATCACGGAAGCCGGTATTGTAGGTATGGGAGGAGCTACCTTTCCAACACAGGTAAAACTAATGCCGCCTCCGGGTAATAAGGCCGAATTGCTGATTATCAATGCTGCCGAATGTGAGCCGTATCTTACTTCAGACCATTCGTTAATGATGGAAAAAGGAGAAGAAATAATCGCCGGCATTTCTATCCTGATGAAAGCCATTGATACAAAAAGGGCTGTTATCGGTATCGAGCATAATAAACCGGATGCAATAGCCCACTTTAGCAACCTTGTAAAAGGATACGCCGGCATGGAGGTTATGCCGTTGAAATCAAGGTATCCGCAGGGAGGAGAAAAACAATTGATTGACGCCGTTATACGCCGGCAGGTGAAGAGCGGGGCTCTGCCTATTTCCGTAGGCGCTGTGGTGCAGAACGTAGGGACAGCTTTTGCCGTATATGAAGCCGTACAGAAGAACAAACCGCTTATCGAACGGGTAGTAACGGTTACAGGGAAAAACCTTTCCAATCCGTCTAATTTATTAGTCCGTATCGGTACGCCTATTCGAAACTTAATTGATGCAGCAGGCGGATTGCCCGAGCATACCGGCAAGATTATCGGCGGCGGCCCTATGATGGGAAAAGCGTTGATAAGCGCTGATGTTCCGGCGACTAAAGGCAGCTCGGGCATACTTATCCTCTCCCATGAGGAAACGATACGCAAGCCCATGTATGAATGCATCCGTTGCGCCAAGTGTGTGAATGTTTGTCCGATGGGATTAAATCCTACCTTATTGATGGACGCTACCGATTTTAAGGATTGGGAACTGGCTGAAAAGAATTATATCGTAGACTGTATCGAATGTGGTTCATGCAGCTATACCTGTCCGGCCAATCGGGTCTTACTGGATTATATTCGTTTAGGTAAAGGAAAAGTAATGGGCATTATCCGTGCCAGAAAGTCATAAACAGAAGATTATATGGAAAATAAACTGATTATATCTCCTTCTCCCCATATTCATGGCGGCGACAGCATACAGAAAAACATGTACGGCGTATTGATCGCCTTAATTCCCGCCATGTTGGTCTCCTTTTATTACTTCGGGCTGGGGGCATTGATTGTTTCAGCCGTATCGATTACTTCTTGTGTTATGATCGAATATCTTATCGGGAAGTTCCTGCTGAAGAAAGAAGCAACTATCTCTGATGGGTCGGCTATCCTTACGGGTATACTTTTAGCGTTTAATTTACCATCCAATCTTCCTGTATGGATTATTATTATAGGAGCTTTTGCCGCTATCGGAATCGGCAAAATGGCATTCGGCGGATTGGGGAAAAATATTTTCAATCCGGCTTTGGCAGGGCGTGTATTCTTACTGATATCCTTTCCTGCGCAAATGACTACCTGGCCGGTTCCCGAGCCGATGTCTATGCATTATACAGACGGACAAACCGGAGCTACTGTTTTATCCTTGTTAAACGAAGGCATCAGTGAGTTGCCTTCTTATACAGATATGTTGTCAGGCAATATGGGAGGAAGCTTAGGCGAGGTAAGCGCCATAGCCCTTTTGCTGGGATTGGTTTATCTGTTAGTCCGCAAAATTATTACCTGGCATATTCCTGTAGCGATTATAGGAACGGTGGCCATATTTACCGGTATTATGTATGGCGTAGATCCTTATTCGTATGCTAACCCGTTAGTACATCTCCTATCCGGCGGATTATTATTGGGGGCTGTCTTTATGGCTACCGATTATACGACGTCTCCCATGAGTAAAACGGGAATGCTTGTATACGGGGTTGGTATTGGTTTATTAACCACAGTGATACGTTTGTTTGGTTCGTATCCCGAGGGCGTCTCCTTTGCTATTTTGATTATGAACGCATTCACTCCGCTTATAAATAACTATATCAAACCTAAACACTTCGGAGGAAAATAAATATGGGAAAATTAAAATCAACATTACCTAATATGATCCTTTCGCTTACTACTATATGTATGTCGGCAGGAGTCATTTTAGCCGGAGTAAATATGTATACCTCCGAACCCATTGCATTGGCTAAAGCGGCCGCTTTGGAAGCTGCCATTAAGGAAGTTACTCCTGCCTTCGACAATAATCCGCTACAAGATGCTTACAAAGCCGTCGCCTCGGATGGCGATTCATTACTGATCTATCCGGCTGTAAAAGATGGAAAACAGGTGGGAGTAGCCGTAGATAGTAATACAAAAAACGGTTTTGGCGGAGAAATCAAAGTGATTGTCGGTTTTGATGCAGAAGGGAAATTAGTGAACTATTCTGTTCTCCAACATGCGGAGACTCCGGGCTTGGGCTCTAAAATGCAAGAATGGTTCAGAACCGAAAAGAACAAGCAGAGCGTTATCGGCAAATCGTTAGCCAATGGAAACCTGTCGGTAACCAAAGACGGCGGAGATGTAGACGCTATTACCGCCTCAACCATTACCAGCCGTGCATTCCTCAATGCTATCAACCGCGCTTACAGCGCTTACAAAGGGACGGCTACCGATTCGGCTACCGGAGCTACACGTTCAACAGATAAAAAGGAAGGAGAAAACAATGAATAAACTAAAGGTGTTAACAAACGGTATTATCAAAGAAAATCCAACCTTCGTTTTGTTGTTAGGGATGTGTCCTACGCTGGGAACCACCTCGTCAGCCATCAATGGGATGGGTATGGGATTAGCTACGGCCTTTGTCCTGGCTTGTTCCAATATGGCTATCTCCGCCTTGAAAAACCTTATCCCCGACAAAGTGCGTATACCGGGGTATATCGTTGTAATCGCTACATTCTGTACAGTTGTCCAGATGAGTATGGAGGCGTTTGTTCCGGCCTTATATGCCAGTCTCGGATTATTCATTCCGTTGATTGTTGTTAACTGTATTGTGTTAGGCCGCGCCGAGGCATTTGCGGCTAAAAACGGTATTATCAGTTCTTCGCTTGACGGCTTGGGAATGGGGCTTGGATTCACGTTGGCGCTTACCTTGCTGGGCGCTATCCGCGAATTGCTGGGAACCGGTAAACTCTTTGGCCTTTCCGTTATGCCGGAAGAATACGGGTCTCTCATTTTTGTATTGGCGCCCGGCGCTTTTATTGCCCTGGGTTTCCTGATTGCTATTGTAAATAAACTTCGTAAAGCCTGATAAATAACAGAATTATGGAATATCTATTAATATTTATAACCGCTGTTTTTGTAAACAATATTGTATTAGCCCAGTTTTTGGGAATTTGCCCCTTTTTAGGCGTATCTAAAAAAGTAGAAACAGCCGCAGGGATGGGAGCTGCCGTTGCGTTTGTACTTACCATATCTACTATCGTAACTTTTCTGGTTCAGAAATATGTATTGGATGCTTTCGGACTGGGCTTTATGCAAACCATTACTTTTATTCTTATCATTGCCGCATTAGTTCAGATGGTAGAGATTATTCTGAAAAAGGTCTCCCCTGCTCTCTATCAGGCGTTGGGAGTATTTCTTCCGTTGATTACTACCAACTGTTGTGTATTGGGAGTAGCTATCCTGGTTATCCAAAAAGAATATAATTTAGTAGAAACGGTAGTATTTGCATTCTCTACAGCCATTGGATTTGCTTTGGCTTTGATTATCTTTGCAGGCATCCGCGAACAATTAGCCATGACGCGCGTACCCGAAGGTATGAAAGGCACGCCAATAGCGCTTATTACCGCCGGGCTGTTAGCGATGGCTTTTATGGGTTTTTCCGGTATTGTATAATAAAGATAGTATGAAAGGAAATTACGAATGAAAAAGAAAATTTTAGTAACAGGCGGAACCGGATATATCGGTTCGCATACGGTTGTAGAACTCCAGGCTGCAGGCTATGAAGTAATTATTATTGACAACCTCTCCAATTCCAATAAAGAGGTGACAGACGGGATTGAAAGAATTTCCGGTATCCGTCCGGTTTTTTATGAAATGGACTGCAACGATAAGCCGGGTTTACAAAAAGTCTTTACCGAAAATAAAGGAATCAAAGGTATTATTCATTTTGCAGCAAGTAAAGCTGTCGGCGAATCGGTACACAAACCATTGGCGTATTATCGCAACAATCTTGTCACACTTCTCAACCTGTTGGATTTAATGCCCGAATATGCCGTTGAAGGTATTGTCTTTTCATCTTCATGCACCGTTTACGGCCAGCCGGACGTACTTCCGGTTACAGAAGACGCTCCTATTAAGCCTGCCTTGTCTCCTTACGGTAATACCAAACAAATTAACGAAGAAATTATCCGCGATGCTATCCATGCAGGGCTTCCGTTCAAGAGTATCATTCTCCGTTATTTTAACCCGATAGGCGCGCATCCCAGCGCAGAAATAGGCGAACTACCCAATGGAGTTCCCCAAAACCTGGTTCCCTTCGTTACCCAGACAGCGATGGGTATCCGGGAAGAACTAAGCGTTTTCGGCGATGATTACGATACGCCGGACGGCTCCTGTATTCGCGACTACATCAACGTAGTAGACTTAGCCAAAGCCCATGTTGTAGCTATGAACCGCATGCTTGAAAGTAAATCGGAAGATAACCTTGAGATCTTCAACTTAGGAACCGGACGGGGCATATCAGTGTTGGAACTAATCCATGCATTCGAGAAAAGCACAGGCGTAAAAGTTCCTTACAAAATCGTAGCACGCCGTGAAGGCGACATTGAAAAAGTATGGGCAAACCCGGAACATGCCAACAAAGTATTAGGCTGGACAGCAAAAGAAACCGTAGAAGATACATTAGTCTCCGCTTGGAACTGGCAAAAGAAACTTAAAAACAGGTAATTTAAGAGAAAAGCCTTGTGCGGGTTACTCGTGATGGGTAAGTATGTCATCAACGGCTTTTCTCCAGTCTTCCCCGTTCCGGGGTTGATAGGTGTGCATGCCAAAAGAGATTCCGGCTTCTATGTTTCTGGCGCCGTCGTCAACAAATAAGGTTTCCGAGGGGTTTATGCCGCTGTCTTTGAACATGTATTCAAAAATTTTCCTGTCGGGTTTCGTAATACCTATTTCATAGGAGGCGTACATTTTATCGAAATAATCGTTTATCGGGCGGCTGGCTACTGAAAATTTGGTTGTACGCGCCCATTGTTCCTGAATAATCGGATTGGTATTGCTTAGCAGGTAGACCTTATATTTCTCCCGTAATTTTAACAAATAATCCAATTTATATTGCGGAACGTCCACCACAAAACCTAACCAAGCCCACACGATTTCTTCAAAAGACAACTCTTTTCCGGCATAGGCACGGAGTTGGTTGCAGAAAGCAGCTACATCGGCTTTCCCATTTTCCAATTCCAGAAAAACGCCTTTTTGTTCATAGGGGTCGAGCCATTCGCCGGCATTGGAAATTCCTATTTCTTCAAAGCGGCGAATGGACTCCTTGCCATCCAGGTCAATAAGTACCCCTCCTAAATCAAATACGATATTTTTTATTTTCATCAATTTAATTTATGAATTACTAAGCCCGAACGTAATTTAGGCTCAAACCAAGTTGTTTTCGGAGGCATGATGTTTCCGGTATCGGCAATCGTTATCAATTGTTTCATCGATACGGGATATAGCGCCAAAGCCACCTTCATTTCGCCACTGTCTACACGGCGCTTCAACTCTTCCAATCCACGGATACCGCCTACAAAGTCTATGCGTTTATCCGATCGTAAATCTTTAATTCCCAGTATTTCATCCAATATCAGGCTGGAAGAAACGGTTACATCCAGTACGCCAATCGGGTCGTTATCATCGTAGGTTCCCGGTTTAGCCGTCAGCGAATACCATTTACCGTTCAGATAAAGCGAAAAGTTGTGCAAGGCGTCCGGTTTATAGACGTTTGTTCCTTTTTCTTCTACAGTAAAGCGTTTCGTGAGCTTATCCAGAAATTCAGTCTCAGACAGGCCGTTCAAATCTTTTACCACCCGGTTGTAATCAATAATGGTTAATTGATTGGCCGGGAAACAAACGGCCATGAAGTAATTGTATTCTTCATCACCTTTGTGGTTCGGATTTTGGTTGGCTTTTTCGGCTCCTACCAGCGCTGCGGCAGCCGAACGATGATGCCCGTCGGCAATATACAACGCCGGTATCCGGGCGAAAATAGCTGTGATGCGGGAAATATCCTTATCATCGTCAATCAGCCAGAAGGTATGCCCAAAGCCATCCGGTTCGGCTATAAAATCGTATTCCGGCATTTTTGCCGTATACCTCTCTACGATAGCGTTTAATTCCGGATTATCGGCGTATGCAAAGAATACAGGTTCAATATTTGCATTATTTATGCGCACATGCTTCATCCGGTCTTCTTCCTTATCGCGACGGGTAAGTTCATGCTTTTTGATTTTACCTGTCATATAATCATCTACACAGGCGCAAACCACCAAACCATATTGCACACGGCCATTCATGGTTTGGGCATAAACATAGTATAATTCTTTGTTATCTTCTACCAACCAGCCTTCATCCTGAAACTTCCGGAAATTCGCGGCTGCTTTTTCATATACTTGCGGATCGTGTTCGTCTGTTCCGGCCGGAAAATCTATCTCCGGTTTGATAATGTGATAAAGCGACTTCTCATTATCGCCGGCTTCTCCCCTCGCCTCTTCCGAGTTTAATACATCATACGGGCGCGAAGCAACTTGTTCTATCAGATGCTTTGGCGGACGTAATCCTTTGAAAGGTTTTATCTTCATGTTCTTACCAATTAATTAACACGGAATGTTTCGTTTCCGTTTGTAATGAAATCTACAATTTGTCTGGCGGCGGCAATGCCGGCGTTGATGTTTGCTTCGGCTGTTTGTGCACCCATTTTCTTGGGCGTAGAGAAATAACGGTCGGCGTACTTGGCGGCAAGACTGGCATCGATTGCCGGCTTGATGTCGCTTATGTATTTAAAGTCAGGACGTTCTTCCAGCATTTTGGTTAATCCGGCTTCGTCTATTACTTCTTTACGCGCCGTATTGATAACGATTGCATTCTTTGGCATCTTACTCATTAGTTCAAAATTGATTGAACCTTTTGTTTCGGCGGTTGCCGGAATATGAAGCGATACAATCTGGCAGGTTTCAAATAATTCCTTTGCGGAGGCAACCGGTTTCACGCTGTCCTTTTCAATTACGGTTGCCGGCATATAAGCGTCATACGCATATAGAACCATATCAAAGCCTTTGGCAATACGGGCTACATTGCGCCCTACATTGCCGTATGCCAGAATGCCCAGTTTCTTGCCTTTCAGCTCCCAACCCGATGCGCCGTTAAAGAAACCGCGGGCGCCGTATACCAACATACCAAATACCAATTCGGCTACAGCATTGGAGTTTTGCCCCGGCGTGTTCATCACTACTACCCCGTTGGCCGTTGCTGCATCCAGGTCTACATTATCGTATCCCGCACCTGCACGGACAACTATTTTCACCTGCTTAGCGGCGTCTAATACCTCTTTATCAATGATATCACTGCGAATAATAATCGCATCGGCATCTTTTACCGCATCCAGTAATTGTGTTTTCTCCGTATATTTCTCCAGCAAAGCAAGCTCCATGCCTGCGCTTTCTGCTACTTCGCGAATACCTTTCACAGCTATCGCCGCGAAAGGTTTATCAGTTGCTACCAATATCTTCGCCATATCAATGTTGTTTTTCAAATTCTTTCATGCAGGCAACCAATGCCTCTACGCTACTTTTCGGCATTGCATTATATAAGGAAGCGCGGAATCCGCCTACCGAACGATGGCCCTTTATACCTACCATGCCGGCGGCGGCGGCAAAAGAGGCAAAACCGGCTTCCAGTTCTTTATATTCATCATTCATGATGAAGCACACATTCATAATAGAGCGGTCTTCAACAGCTACTGTTCCTTTGAATAACTTATTGCGGTCTATTTCATCATATAAGACGGCCGCCTTGTCCAGGTTTATCTTTTCTATCGCTTTCATGCCGCCTTGTTCTTTATACCATTTCAAGGTTTGCAGCGCAGCATAGATAGAAAGCACAGGGGGGGTATTGAACATAGATTCTTTTTTAATATGCGTACGATAGTCGAGCATGGTAGGAATGGCGCGTTCTACATGTCCTAAAGCGTCTTCACGCACAATGATCAGCGTTACGCCTGCCGGAGCTAAATTCTTTTGTGCGCCGGCATAGATTATATCATATTTGGAAACGTCTACCGGGCGTGAAAATATATCCGACGACATATCGCAAACCATACGCTGCTTCACATCCGGATCGTAACGCATTTCCGTACCGTAGATCGTATTGTTGGATGTGAAATGGAAATAATCAACTTTTTCCGGTATCGTATACTCTTTAGGTATATACGTGTAATTCGCTTCTTTGGAAGAGGCTACGACGTCTACTTCACCAAACAGTTTCGCTTCTTTAATGGCATTCGAAGCCCATGTACCCGTATCCAGATAAGCGGCTTTTTTAGCCAACAAATTATAAGGAACCATACAGAATTGAAGGCTCGCTCCCCCTCCTAAAAATACAACTTCGTAACCGGAGGGTACATCCAACAACTCCTTTATCATAGCACGGGCTTCGTCTGATACGGCGACAAATTCTTTACTCCGGTGGGATATTTCAAGGATTGATAATCCCGTATCGGCGAAATTCTCTACTGCTGCAGCGGTTTTTTTAATCGTAAACTCGCTTAAAATAGAAGGTCCTGCATAAAAATTATACTTCTTCATACCTATATCTTTTAATAAATTATTATAATTAATGAATGTTTACTGTCTAATATCTGTCTCCCCATAAGCGCCTCATGTTATCAATGAGCTTCTGTTCCGCCGGACTGGGTTGGCCTATCCATATCCTTTCGTTCAGAAGCTCAGGCGGCAGGAAATCTTGTTTTACAAAATTGTTTTCATAACTATGAGCGTATTTATACTCTTTGCCGTAGTCAAGTTCTTTCATCAGTTTAGTCGGAGCGTTCCTCAAGTGCAATGGTACAGGCAGGTTGCCTGTTCTGTTTACCAGCTCTAATGCACCGTTGATAGCCATATAGGCCGAATTACTTTTCGGGCTGGTTGCCAGGTAAACGGTGGTCTCCGCCAGAATAATCCGTCCTTCGGGCCATCCTATTTTCTTTAAGGCTTCAAAACAGGCATTCGCCAGTAATAAAGCATTTGGATTCGCCAATCCGATATCTTCAGCCGCCGAAATAACCAACCGGCGGGCAATAAACTCAGGGTCTTCTCCACCGGCCACCATACGGGCTAACCAATAAATCGCAGCATCGGGGTCGCTTCCCCTGATTGATTTGATAAAAGCAGATACAATATCGTAGTGCATCTCTCCGCCTTTATCATACGCGGCAGGATTTTCCTGTAAACGCTCAACTACTTTCTCATCGGTTATTTCTATGGCATTATTCCCTTCTTCGGCGCCTGTCACAAGCTCCAGAATATTCAACAACTTGCGGGCGTCTCCGCCCGAGTAGCGCAATATGGCGTTTATTTCCTTCAGAATAATCTCTTTTTCTTTCAATAAAGCGTCTTCGCTAATTGCCTTATTCAATAACTTCAATAAATCTTCCTTATCCAACGGCTTCAGTACATATACCTGGCAGCGCGACAACAACGGACGGATTACCTCAAATGACGGGTTTTCCGTCGTAGCGCCGATTAAAGTAACAACTCCCGTTTCAACAGCCCCCAGCAATGAATCCTGTTGCGATTTACTGAAACGATGAATCTCGTCAATAAACAGAATCGGAGAGGTTGCATTAAAAAAGCGGTTACTCTTCGCCTTGTCTATCACTTCCCTTACATCTTTTACGCCGGAGCTGATAGCGCTCAGGGTATAGAACGCGGCTTCGAGTTTATTCGAGATGATTTGCGCCAGCGTAGTCTTCCCTACTCCCGGAGGCCCCCATAAAATAAATGAAGGAACCCGTCCCGCATCAATCATCTTACGTAACACGGCGCCTTGTCCTACCAAATGCTTTTGTCCTATGTAATCATCCAGCGTTTTCGGACGCATCCTTTCTGCTAAAGGCTGGTTCATCATTTCGCAAAATTTCACAACATGAGACACAAAGATAGGAATATTTATCAAATAAACTACAAATTCATCATATACGTGACTATCTTTGCCGTAGTTATCATGGAAGAAATATTACTACATACGTGTTGCGCTCCCTGCTCGGCCGCTATTATTGAGTGGCTGCTGGCTAATAATATACGCCCTGTTTTATTTTATTATAATCCGAATATTTGTCCGGGGGAAGAATACGAGATACGTAAAGCGGAATGTACGCGTTATGCCCGGCGGAAGAGGATTGATATTGTAGACGGCGACTATAACCATGAAGAGTGGCTACAATCAATAGCGGGACTGGAAAACGAACCGGAACGGGGGAATCGTTGCCTGAAATGTTTCAGGATACGGCTTTGGGGCACGGCTTGTCTGGCCAATGATTATGGTTTTGAACGGTTTGCTACAACGCTGGCTTCCTCGCGATGGAAAAATCTCGCACAAATAGCCGAAGCCGGCCATTGGGCAGCCTCTCAATTTGAAAACATTACCTTTTGGGATAAAAACTGGCGCAAAGACGGCCTGAGCGAACGCCGCCTGATTTTACTAAAGGAGAATAATTTCTACAATCAACAATACTGCGGATGTGAATTTTCGAAAGTAAAAACTCATAAGTCGTAAATTGAGCGTTACGACTTATGAGTTTCTATTTTCTACTTTCTTATCAAATCGATTCAAGGAAGCGGATAAGCGCCGTCCTGTCTTCTTTCGTCATTTTACGGAATGTTTCCTTAGCGGGTTTCGCTTCGCCGCCGTGCCAAAGGATGGCTTCTTCGTAATTGCGGGCGCGAAGGTCGTGCAGCATATCGGAATGTCCTGAAACAACTTTCATCAGGCCGCGTCCCCAAAGGGGCGTAGTACGACAGCCAAGTTTGGTGCGGCCAGGCTCTTTCATCTCTAAATCATGACGCAACAAGTCTGTATACGGATATATCTTTTGACCGGAGATAGCCGGTAGCGGTTTGTAATCAGCGCGCGTAGTCCATGACGGGCGATGACAAGCGGTACATCCTGTTTCGTAGAACAGCGTACGTCCGCGTTGAACCGTTTCGTCGTCCAGATTACGGGCCGCCGGAACAGCCAGTCCGCGATGCCATACCATAAAGGCGTCATAATCCTCCTGCGTCATTTCAGGCTTTAATGATTTCGACCACAAATCATTAAATATCTGTTCCGCCGTTTGTCCCAAAGCCGTTTGCACATCGGCGTCTTCCGACATAACTTTGGCATATTCTTCCGTCATATAATTAGAGGTACGATCCGGCCTCGTTACATTCGTAATGTTCCATAAGGCATTAGCTCCAGGGCCGTTATCCAAGGTAGCGCGCGTGCATAAATAGGTAAACCGTCCCGGATGCAGACCCGGATAATAGGGGTTCAATCCTGTCTCGTCTATATCAGCGCCTATTTTTCCCGGACAATAACCGCGCGCTTGCTCCTCTGCATACTGGGCACGTAAATCTTCGTCCGAAATGGCATCCAGCAATCCTGTACCGTAAATGCCTATCGTTGCTTCTATAGATGCCGCATGTTTGCTCATATCGAAATCTTTGAACAGAATCGCGCCCTGGTCTACTTCTACCGTAGGATAGATAAGCGTGCCTTCATACGACGTTCCGGCGCTGTAAGGCGTACCGTCTTCATACTTATTTCCGTATTCGTCGGTATATTGATGCCAGGTCAGTTTTACGCCGCTTTCATCTATCGGCGCCTTGAACGGAGCTACCGCGCGTGTTTGCGTCATACCGGTAAAATATTTTGACGCCAATGGCAGCGCGGGGTTCGACGGGTCGTAAATCATCAACAGATAGCTGTTTTTACTATCGTTTGTATCAAACTTTTCAACACGTTGCCCGCGTCCGCCATAACTGGGATGGCAGGCTACACAAGACTTACGTATATACACCGGGCCAAGCCCCGAATATCCCATTCCTTCGTTCGTTACAAAACTCCTGTCCGCCAATCGTTCCCCGCGCATAAATTGCTGGAACAACTGTGCATCCTGGTCGATAGCCGGCATTGCCTGCTTATAGGCTCTGGAAGAAGAAACGAATACTGTTCCCATCTTCCCGCCGGTATAATATTCTTCATCCTGTTCTACTTCATCCGGTATCTTACCGTTGTCGTCATCGTCACTCTCGCAACCAGCCAGGAAAAACAGGGGTATAATCGCTATATATAAATAAAACCTCTTCACTTTGTTACACTATTATTTCAATAATTCTTTTATCTTTCCAAAAGAATCACCCACTGCCGAACACGCATCTACCGCTGCATCTACAATCGCTTGCCTGCTGGCGTCGCCCTTACTCTTTGCTTCCACCACTTTGTAGAACGACAGGCTGCCATTGTCGCCGATTGCCTGGATTTTCTTGATACAGTCTTCTATTTTCTCTTTGATTTCGGTATCCAGCGCAGCATCATTTTCTTTTACGAACGTACTTAACGATACACTGGTAGGGGAACCGGCCATACCCTCTCCGCCCAGATAAGCGTTTCGGATGCTATAGATATTATTTGTATAGTCGTCGAGCGAGTGCCAGCTATACCACGACTCCACATCTTCCACACGGCCGTTGCTGTATGGGTCGGCAATCTTGGTGGCTCCTACTTCATCGGCAATATCTATAGCGCCGTCAATAATTTCTTCCACAGCGCTTTCCCAGGATGAATAACTATCGGCAGACGACAGCTTACTCCCGAAGTTCTTGATGCTTGCATTCTCACTTTCAAGGAAACTTACAATGTCGGCATTTTCATGGTAAACGTCTTTAATAGCCGCCGATACGTTTTCTTCGCCGGCCCAGGCCACATACGCCAATACGCAATCCCATACAAGCGCATCCGTAGCGGCAGTCAGGTAATTTAATTCACCTTCCGTCAGTTCGGCAACCGGGCGCGCTTTTCCTTCACGATACAGCAGGTATTCCGTAACGTGGAAGCCTATCACTTCATCTTCCAGTTCTTTCCAGGCCCTTTCTCCGGTAAGCCTGCCTTCCGTCAGACCTATTTCCTTTTTAATTTCTTCCAGTTCCAACGGCCACGAATCAATATGTGCATCAATATTCAGGTGGTCTTCACTTACGGGGCCAAAAAGGAATGCTTCGCTAAGTTCCCATTGTATACGGGCTTTTATCCATGCAGCCGCAGCCTTTTCCATATTGGCGTCGGTAGCGTTTTCTTTCAGCGCCTGATTGGCTACACGCATTTCCAATGCCGCCTCTGCCAACGCTTTATAAGTAGGTATCACGGTTGTATTAACATACGACTTCAGAATATTTCCATACGCCTCATCCTTGTTTTCCACAGCCGGGCCATCGTCGTCGCCGTCATCGCTGCAAGACGTAAAATTTACGGCCATAAGTATTACGGCCAGCGTAAACATACATTTAAGTAAATACTTTTTCATATCTGTTATTATTAAAATTAAAGAATTAATGATCCATCAATTTCCGAATAACCCGGAATAAGCAACACCAACTGAAACGGCAGGTTCGTCAATATAAGGAGCTTTAAACTTCCGCATCATATATTCGGCCTTTACAACCAACCCCTTCATCGGGAAATAATTAATTCCGCCGGATAATATCTTTCTATCCGTCCAACCTTTAGGCGTAATCTTTGATGAAGTTTTATACATCGAATCATACGAACCATAATGCGCATATACATAGAGCTTATCCTCTTTATCTTTCCGATTGGGGAAAAAGGATAACACATTGTATCCTGCTTCCACATACCAACTCAGTACATCCGAAGCCACATCCGTTCCCGGCGATGGGCTTGCATTAGGCATTTTTTTATTAATCATGGAAATATCATACGAATCGCCTAAATGTCCATACAATATATTTACGCGCGCCAGTATATTATTGTCATCATACACCGCATCGAAGGAACCAATGCTTACAGCGCCTTTCACATCCTTATAACGTTCCTGCTTCAATGTGTTCTGCGCGCTATACCCATAATAACCGCTTACTCCCATCCGCAAGCCTTTTACCGAATAATTATCCATTCGCACGGCTCCGGCATAGCGATTGGCTATTTTAAATTCATACGGGGAAACAGCGCCTCCGTTTATCCAGTTGGCATTGTTAAAACGTTCGGCGTCCAAACCTGCCACAAGCATCGCTTCATAACGCCACTGCTTTGTTTTTCCCCAAAAACTAACGCCCGTTTCATGCCAGGTACAGGGAATGACGGATGATTCTTCTTCGGGACGCAGCACGGAAAAGAACTCCGTAGGCAGATGATACATATTAGTTAACCCGATGGGAACGATAATATGCCCCATCCTTAAATTAGCCGTATTTGAAAACGTCTTTTCAATCCAGAACTGTTCAAGAGCTATTTCGCCTCCCTTTTCTATTTCCGTTTCATATTCTCCGGTTTCGGAATTTTCTATTTCATACGTAGCGCCCGTACCGCTATGTTCAAATTCAATTTCGGAAGACATTTTCCAGCCTTTCCCGAAATCGTAACTCATATACAATACAACATGAGGAAGGTCAAACCGGCCATGATTCCCCTCCTTATGTCTTTCCGGATACTTATATCTTTCAATATTATCAGTATAAAACATCCGTTGCAAGGCTACTTCTCCATAACCGCCAAATAAAAAACGAGGATTTTTCTGTGATTTTCCTATCTCATGGATCTTTACGTCATCTGTATCCTGAGCGTGCGCCTTATCAACAACTCCAACCAAATAAAAAGCAACCGCCAAAAGATAAAAAATAAGAATTTGTTTCATTTTACAAAGAGACTTGGTTTTGAATTATGATATCCTAAATATAATTTCACAAAGGTATTTTTGTCTGTCAGATAACACAATACCTATATATGGTTATTCTTCGCTTTCCAAATACCTATATATGGTTAGCGGCCGCTTTTTCATGCGTTGATGCGGATATGATGAGAATTGAAAATTCATGCCGTTTATATCCAGGCAGAACATTCCGTTAAAATTCAGCGTTTTCCCGTGTCTTTCGTCTACAAAAAAATAATGATTTTATTATTTAGAAGTAACCGCAAGAACGTTCCGAAATAAATTCTTGCGGTTACTTTTAGTACTATTTTCCCTGATGATACCGGTTTATTCCCATCCTCTGGTTGTTTGTTTCAACAGCGGATTGGAGTTAAGTATACGCGAGGGTATGGGGAATATTTCGTAATCCTTATCCGTCTTGTCGGGTTCTTTATCCCACCATGCGTCGGCAAAGCGTCCCCAACGTATCAAGTCGGTACGACGGCGGTGTTCGCCAAGGAATTCACGTCCCCATTCATCAATAAACTCCTGGTCGGTCAGTTTGTCGGGATGTTGCACGTAGCTGTAGTCCGGCCAGGATTCCGGCGGATAGTTACGTACGCGTACAGCATCCAGCAGTTGGGCGGCAGAGGCTTTGTCGCCTGCCCGATATTTACACTCGGCCAGCGAGTAGTAGATTTCAGCAAGGCGGATTTCGGCGATGGAGTTAGACATGAAGAGGGTTTGTCCGTGCGACAGGGGGCCGAATTTCATCAGGCGTATGCCGGAGTTTTCTTCCCCGGTAGTCACTGTCGAACCTTCTGCCCAGCGACCGTCCGGTCGTTCGGAGAAACGTCCTACCTGGTCGACGAAAACAAGCGGCTGACCAGTATATTCTTCAGAGCCGGTGACAGGCTTCGACAAATCGTATCCGTATCCTTTCACCCTGTCAAATTCGTATTGCGCCCCTACGAGGAAGAATCCTTTTGTATCGCCATTTTCATTGATAACTTCGTAGTTTTGCTTCCTGTAATCCACGTCGGCGTATTTTTCGTAGGGCATCCCCAATTTATGATTGTACAGATTGTTGTCGGCATCGCGCGAAGGCGACAGGTGTATCCCGTTGTAACCGTTCCATCCATCGGTATTGAGGATAGAGTTCGATTTATAATGGTGAAATGCCGAATACATCCAGCCCAGTTCGTATACGTTGCGCTTGTGCGGCCATTCGAAAAGATTTTCGGGTGAAGGCGAACCAACGAGCGAACGGTGGAAGGGGCCTCGATAATCAGGGTCAATAGAAAAGACGCCGTAGGCGCCGTCTATAATATCTTGCGCCACGGCTGCACATTCGGTATATTTGGGTGTACCAATCCATTTCTCAGCATTCAGATACATCCTGACGAGCAGGGCGGCAGCGCTTGCCTGCGAAAAGTGCCCGGTCGTAGCCTGCCGGTTCAGTCCGGGGATACATTCCCTGAGTTCCTTTTCCATGTATTCAAACACTTGCTGCGGTGTGGATTGCGGCTGTAGCGTGCTGATATCTTCCGTGATGGGGACATAGCGGAAGAAGTCTATCAGGAACGTGTAGTACCAGACCCGCAAGGCTCTCAACTCGCCGATGTAATTGTTTTTCTCGGCATCGGTGACGCCTATCGACTCGAAATTGAGCGTTTGGAAGTCGCTCAGCAAACTATTGATCTGTGCAATTCCCTGATAAGGCCCCACCCAACTGCCGTTCACCTGATTCTGGAGGTAATCCCAGTTGTGCGTATGGAGGCGTACCCATTGTCCTTCGTCCCATCCATGCTTACCTTTTTGCGTCCAGACAAAATGGTCGGCCGTCAGTTCCTGCAGATTCCAGCGGTCGCCATCCCAGGCACACCAATGTCCATGTTCATACGGGCGGAGTACGGCTGCCTCTATGGAGCTTTTATCCGTGAAATAATTTTCCTTTGTCAACTCATCGAACGGCTCCTCCGTTAAGTCCGTACAAGCCGGAGCGAGGGCGAACAACAGCGAAATCGCCATATATTTAATTTGTCTCATATATTTCTTGTATTAAAAGGATTAATAACTGATTTGAAACCCAAATGTGAGGTTTCGCGTAGTAGGATAAACGTCCATAGGGTTCGAATCATCGCCTCCGCTGCTACGCATACCCGGCCATAGTCCGGTGGTGCGGATTGAGGCTGGGTCCATACCGGAAAAGCTGGTGAGGGTAAATACGTTTGTCAGCGACCCGTAAATGCGCAGGCTGGAAATCCATTTAATCTTGATTTTCGGCGTCCAACCCAGCGTGACGTTGTCCAGCTTGAGGAAATCACCGGGTTCGATGAAATAGTCGCAGACCTTTTTGCCGCCCAGAATATGTCCGTTCGCAGTATAGGCCGAATGAAGGAGATTCACTTCCGGCTCGGCTTGCAAGCCATAGTACATCTGCTCTACGTTCAGGATGTCGTAGTCGAAGCGTCCACGGAAAAACAAGCTTAGGTCAAAACTCTTGAAACGGAAGGAATTTCCCAGCGAAACTTCCCATTTGGGAGCGCCGTTGCCGATAAAGGTGCGGTCGGAATCTTGCGCATTGTCGGCCAGGATCGTTTCGGCTCCTGTTTCTCCGCCTTTGTAAATCATGATACGGCCCTGTTCGTCTACACCGGCATAACGGTATCCGAAGAAGGAACCAATCTCTACATCCTCTGCCAAGCGTTGTGCCGGCCCGGGATTACCCGGCGAGGGTAACCCGCTGCCATCAATATAGCCTTTGGTGTAGGTAGAGTTGGAAAATGATTTCAGGATAGATTTGGTATACGAAGCCGTTCCAAATAGCGTATACGTGAAGTTGTCTGTGCGGACAGCGTCCCAATTCAGTTGTAACTCAAAACCTTTCGAGGATGTGGTACCTACGTTTGTCCAGATGTTCTGGTGCAGGAACGGGGGAACGGGAGCGTCGTACTCGGCAATGATATCTCTCCCTTCACGGATGAAGAAATCAAGGTTTCCGCTCAAGCGCGAATCAAACAGCGTATAATCAATACCTGCGTTGTAAGAGACTACTTTTTCCCATGCCAGCGTTGTGTTTGGGTTGTTGCCCGGACCATACACTTGTATCCATTGTCCGGCGCTGTCGATTTGCCAGCCGTAGCCCGAATACTTGGCTAATGCGATGTAGCGGTCGAAGCCCGAGCGTCCGGTCACGCCGTAAGACAGGCGCAGCTTCAGGTCGTCTACCTTGTCTGCATCTTCGAAGAAGGAAAGGCGGGAAAAACGCCATGCAGCCGATGCGGCCGGGAAGGCGCCCCATTTCTGGTCTACCCCGAATTTAGTATTTCCCTCGTATCGCAGCGAGGCGGAGAACAGGAGTAAATTATCGAAGTCGTAGTTCAGACGGCCAAGGAAAGCGATTGTCTTTTCCTTGCTTTTGCCCGAGTCCATACCTAAGCGGCCGTCGGCCTTGTTCCATTTGCCGGCATCCAGATTGTGCCATGTAAATACGTCGCTGGGGAAGTCCATGTTTTCGGCATAGAAGGTTTCGTAGTTGAACTCCTGGTACGAATATCCTCCCATGATCTTGACGTCGTGCTTGTCTATTTTGAAGGAATAGTTACCCAGCCATTCCAGCGTCCAGTCCACCCAGTTTTCCTGTTGGATACGGGCGCGTCCGGCGCGCGCATTGTCGATAGATTCGCGGTGGTTCTTGGTATAATACTCATAGTGCTTTTTGCTATGTCCCTGACGTGCAAGCTTTAATTCGGTATTCAGGTCTTTCAGCAGGTTGAGCTTAACATTAAAGTCTACCGTGGTATATTCCTGATGGCCTCCATTGATGCGTTCGGTAAGATTCTTGATGGGGTTCCACTCATCATAACGTCCTTTGAAATAGTCCATTTCGTTTTTGTCTACCGTCGGGTTCAATTTCGTCGCTACGCGGAAGGAACCGTAGTCCGTATAGTCTTCGTCGGCTACGCGGTAAGATATGTTCCCTCCCACTTCCAGGAGGCCTTCCAGGGTGGTCTGTTTGAAACTCCCGCGAAGGCCATATTCTTTGCGTCCGGTGGCGATATCTATTCCGTCGGCTTCGCGATAATTGGCCGAAATACGGAAAATACTGCTTTCGCTACCTCCGGCAAGGGCTATGTTGTGATTATGTCCTGCATTTTCCCTGTTCAGCAATTCGTCGTACCAGTTCGTACGCGAGCCAAAGTCTCTGGCGCGTCCTTTGGCCACAAATTCTTCGGGCGATAGGATATCAGGCTGTGCGGCAACCATAAGATGGTTCACGTAACCGTCGTAGTTGATAGATACTTTTCCGGCCTTGCCCTGTTTGGTTTGCACGAGGATAACGCCATTCGCACCTCTCGAACCATAAATAGCCGCAGCCGACCCATCCTTGAGGACAGTGATAGATTCGATATCTTGCTGCGCCAGGTTACGAAGGTCTCCGCCCGGCATCCCGTCGATAATCACCAGCGGTCCGTTGCCGGCTTTGAGCGAAGATGCCCCACGCACTTGCAGGCCGGAACTGGTGTTCGGATCGCCTGCGGCAGTGCTCGAAACCGTAAGGCCGGCCACTTTCCCGTCTATCATCTGCATGGGGTCGTTCACGGCCCCTTGCAGGAAATCCTTACTTCTGACGCTGGTAACGGCCGTTGTCAAATCTCGCTTTACCGTGCTACCATATCCTACAACAACTACTTCATCCAAGCTTTGCAGGTCTTCCGACAGGATTACATTGATCGTGCGCTGATTGCCGACGGTAGTTTCCCTGGTTTGGTAGCCAATATAAGAAAAGACCAATACAGACTGAGCATTGGGCGCCAAAATAGAAAATTTCCCGTCTATATCCGTAACTGTACCCGTAGAGGTACCTTTCAGTTGTACATTCACTCCGATAAGCGTCTCGCCATGTGTATCTGTTACGATACCCGACACGCTGGTTTGTGCAAATACAGGAGTTGTGCATAGTAGCAAGAATAAGATAAACATACATGCAGTATATTTCCACATTCCTCTCTTATCTTTCTGTTCATTTAAAGAAGATTCTCTCATATTTCTTTGTTTATCAATTAAAAATAAAAAATAAGGTCACATCAATTGGATATAAATATCCTGCTCTCAGATTAAATCATGTTATATTCTTCATAGGCACATACAATTTAAGTTAAACAATTGGTTCTTATTTGGAACATCCCTACTCCCTTCTTTCTCATCCAAAGGGGACGAAACGAATAAGCGTATCAAAAAAACGTTCCTTTTTCAGATACACTTTTCATATATGTGCAAAAGACAGTATACATCTTAATTTTGTGGAGTTTTCAACTATAAAAAAGCCCATAGCAGTCAGGGGAATATCGTTTTTTTTTTGAATTTAATGCGAAATTTTTTTAAAATTCTCTCAATAAAGAATACCTTTGCATAAAAAAGGAACGTTTTTTTACATCGGACTCATATTGTATTAATCATATACGGATTAGTCTGTCCCTCTACAGGTTCTCGCGTTCCCCGCAAGAGCCTCCATGTGAATCGTGCCGTCTTTATACCGGATGCCGCCAAGGCAGTAAGCAGGTTTCCCTTTAGCTTATCCCGAACCAAATCCGGGAGTTCGGTTTTGATATCATCTTGCGTATTTCGGTACCTCATCAACGGTTCATTTGCATTCAGCTTTCACATAGTTACCGCCCTGCCTCTTGACAGACTTTTCGGACATCTCTCACGAAGCATCGAACTGCCGTTATTCAGGCGATCGTTCGTTCGCGGCACACCTGATTTTATCCACTCCCGATACTCCCGCCCTTTTGGCTGCAGCATAATACTTGGTCGTTCCCTTTTCGTCGCCATTAAGCGCTTTACGCGCTACTTTCCTGAATTTTAATGCCATTGTTTTGAAATTTTGAAGTTTATAATCGTTGACGGTGCAAATATACAACCGCCAAAAAACCGTTTGTCGCTTAATGACGGTAAGTGACGGTAAATGACGGTAAACAGGGTAATCCCCGTAACTGTTAAAAAAACCAATATAATGCCTTCGGTAAACCAATATAGCCGTTTGCTAAAAGCATTATACCGGTTTATCCAAAGCGCTATATTGGTTTACCCGGGGCATTATAGTGTTTTTTTTCTTGTTTTCTTTTTTGGTTTTTTCTTTTTTATATATTTTTTCTTTTTTAGTTTTTTCTTTTTTTCTTTTCCCTTTCCCCCGCAGGGGGGGGTATTTCCGGATTAATATTTATTTTTACCTGAATATCCCCCCATCCTGAATCAGGCTGCGTTATTTCGCGTGCGCGTACGTGCGTTCGCGAGCGCGAGTCAGCCGGCAGGATTTTTCAAAAGTCAACATTTCACTTCCGTTCGTGTCGGGAAGCCGGCAAATCTTCCGGTTGCCTGGCAAGTCGGTATCAAGCGGATTTTTTGCATAGAATGTTAATAATATAGGATATTTTTTTCAACACCCTTTTATGTGATTTCCTCCCATTTTTTCATCTGCCAATTAAAATGATATAAGACAAATAATTCCCTCTTTTTTCAACGTCTGTAAAGTATTATCGACAATATCTGCCACCATTAAATTCTATATATTTATGTTTTTCAGGCGTAGTTTTTACAATATTTTGCGCCGCTATTATGCCAGTAATGATATACCCCACAGAGCACTGTTTATGTTCCAAACGCTGTATACTTATCCTTTCGGCGGGTTGAACGAAGAAAGTATGACTATTGAATTGGACTTGTGTGAAGAAGAAACTGAAAGATTTTTCGTACTTTTGTGTTTTTATTCTAACGGTATTTTTAGTCAATTCGAGGAAGAAAGGAATATTGATTATGAAAGTAGTTATACCACCAATTAAAAGTCAAGGTATTAAAACAAAACTTGTTCCCTGGATTAAGGATGTAGCCCCTAAAGTAAATGGACGATGGATTGAGCCGTTTTTGGGAACAGGTGTTGTGGCTTTCAATGCAAGATACAAAAAAGCTATCCTGAACGATACCAACCCACATATTATCAGGTTTTACAAATCGGTGCAAGAACGTTTGATTACAGTTCCGCTAATGAAACAATATCTCGAAAATGAAGGAAAACTGTTGCGCGAAGCAGGCAATAACGGTTATGACCATTACTTAACGGTACGGGCAAGATTTAACAGCGGTGAATATTCGCCATTTGATTTTATCTTCCTTTCCCGTGCGGGATTTAACGGAATGATGCGTTTCGGAAGCAAAGGAAACTGGAATATTCCGTTTTGCAAGAAGCCTGACCGTTTTGCACAGGCATACATCACAAAAATAGTCAATCAATTGAGCCTTGTTTCTCAAATTATTTCTCCTAAACCGGATTGGCAGTTTTATAATAAATCGTTTTCTGAAATTATCCCATTAGCGACCGAAAACGACATAATTTATTGCGACCCTCCTTATTTTGGCCGTCATGCTGATTACTATAATGGTTGGACGGAAAAGGTTGAAGCTCTTGTTTGTAACTTTGATGCCAATGGTTTTGCACAGCACAATCATGGGGTAAAAGAAAAAGTGAAAATGCGGCAATTGGAGTTGGATTTAGAATACACGTATAAATACAAAGAATATGGCAAATAAAAATTCAATGGACGAAAAATTTTTAAGAAATTATTTTTATTACTTTTGGCTATTCTATTGGTTTACTGTATAAATCTATTGCGTTATGGATAAAAGAGTATTTTTTTTCTGTTTTTCATTTATTTTGATATGTTCCCTGGTCTATGCTCAAGGGGGTAAGGGGATAATAGCGCCTGGCGCTAAGGTTGAAAAGGTAGCGGAAGGCTTTCTTTTTACAGAAGGGCCGGCGGTGGATAAAGTGGGTAATGTTTATTTTACCGACCAGCCTAACGACCGCATCTGGAAATGGTCGTTAGACGGAAATGTTTCTATCTTTCTCGAAAATGCCGGACGGGCTAATGGGCTGTATTTTGATGATGATGGTAACCTGCTTTCGTGCTCCGATATGGAAAACGAAATCTGGCGTATTACTCCCGATGGGAAACATATCGTATTACTGACCGATTACGAAGGGAAAAAACTGAATGGCCCCAATGACCTGTGGATACATCCCGGCGGAGGTATTTATTTTACCGATCCGCTGTATAAACGGGATTACTGGACGCGTAATCCGGAAATGCAGCAAGACGGGCAGCGCCTTTATTATATGTGGCCCGACAGAAAAAAAGTAATACACGTAGACAGCGAGCTGGAACAACCGAATGGGATTATCGGATCGCCCGGCGGTACATTACTATATGTAGCCGACATCAGAGCCGGAAAAACATATTGTTATGATATAGCCCCCGATGGTTTGCTGAAAAATAAGCGATTGTTTGCTTCTATGGGTTCGGATGGTATGACAATGGACGAGCAGGGTAATATTTATCTAACCGGCAGAGGCGTAACCGTGTTCAACCCGGAAGGCGAACAAATTGAGCATATCCCGGTAGAAGCCGGCTGGACGGCTAACGTATGCTTCGGCGGGAAAGACATGAAAACTTTATTTATTACGGCATCGCAGTACCTGTATACCCTGCAAATGAATGTAAAAGGGGTAAGATAGGCTTTTCCCCAAATCATAACAAACAATATATTGCTTTGCAAAAATATTTACGAAACAATTTGGTTTGTATTACAAACCTATTTATCTTTGTATCGTTAAATAGAAAGTAAACATTTTAAAGTAAAAGGTTATGGAAAATAAATTGAATGAACAAGAGAGCTTGCAGTTGATTACCGATATGATTAACCAGGCACGGAACAATTTTCGCAGGGGAGCCGGAAACGGCCTGTTATTCTGGGGATATACGCTTGCTGCGTTATCTATTCTGACTTATGTGTTGCTTGTCCTTTTTAATAGTCCATTGGTTTATTCCGTATGGGCTTTGACTATTCCGCTTTTCTTTGTCAACTACTTTTATTCCCGTAAAAGGTATAGGGAGGCGTTGATAAAGTCGCATATCGATAAAGTAATAGGAGATGTTTGGACGAGCGCTTCCGTTTCAATTGTCCTGATTGTTTTTATCTGTTATTCTTTTGCTTATGGATTTAAGTCAGGGATTCCTTATAGGTTGATTGTTCCATTGATTATGGGCGCCGGTGGAACGGCATTGTATATAACGGCAAAGCTATGCCGCTTCAAACCGTATGCGTATGGAGGCATTGTGTTCTGGCTGGGTAGTATCGTATGTGTTATCAGTTCGATAGCGACGAACCGGAATGAAATACAATTTATAATTTTCGCTCTTGGTATGATAGCAGGATATGTGGTTCCGGGGCATATAGCAAACCGTAAAGCAGAAGAAGATGTTTAAAGATTTAGATCCTTTATTGCTCTCGCAGCAGCGGCTGGCTATCATGTCGATATTGATATCGGCCGATGAAGCAGACTTTGTTTTTATAAAAGAGAAAACAGGCGCTACATCGGGTAATCTAAGCTCTCATATTGAGAAGCTTTGCGAAGCCGGTTATTTGGAAATCGACAAATTTATTGAGAAAAAACGTCCCCGTACCGTACTTAAAATAACGCCCAAAGGCATTGACGCTTTCGACAATTACGTCAAAGCGCTTCAGGATTATATAAGAAAATAACCGGTTTTATTCCGGCGAAGCGGGAGGTATATCTGTTGGCTCAACGATAAGCGTCCGCCTGCGCCGCCGGAATAATTCGGAGAAAGAAGAAAAGTCTTTCTTATACATGATACCGATTCCCTGGGTGGTTAAACTTTGTTTGAGGTAACGATACATATCGTTGGCGTGATTATAGGCTTTCAGGCGTATCTCGCCTGTCCGGGTCAGTAAATATTCTATATCAAACTCGCCGACAAAGACATTTTTCACATTCGGATTGCTCTTATACCCGAAGTTACCGTTAAAGATAAGCCGGTTGTCTAACAACTGGCTCGACAATAGCATTTCAAATTCCGTTTCGTTAAACCCTTCCTGGCTGGCGCGGATATTTGTACCTATTTGTACTTTATCGGTTATCGAACTAAGGATACCGGATATCTGCGAAGAAATGGCCGCCGACGTAACGGCGCTGAACTCATTCGTACGTCCCGTACGATAGATATCCTCCGTATAGAATTTATTCAGAACCAACAGGTATACGATTTGCCGTGTCATCATGTCTTCGGTATTTACATAACTTTTCACCGTCCTTTCCAAATCCTCATTGGAACCCGGTAATTCTATATCAAATGAAATAGCCGGATTCTGCAACATCCCATCCAGCTTCAATACGCAATTAACCGGAATATTTGTACGTGCGCTTTCCGCCAACAGGCTTTGGTCCAAGTCGCCGATATTAGCCGTTAAATTATACGTTGCATCAATATTTATGGTAGCGTTGAAAGGATTTCCGTTAAAATGAACCGTACTCCCGTCTCTGATTTTAAAGTTTTTATGAATGAGTTGCTGCAAACTGAAATTATAATCGCCCTGAAGTATATGGAACGTACCGTACATGCGCAAATCACTTTTCGTACCGTAATCTATTTGCAGCCTTCCCGAGCCTGCTCCTTTTATTTTATCTCCAGACGCCGGGTCCATGATTAATTCGATAGCGGCATTGGGGTTTACATCCAAATTCAGGCTTATGCGTACTTCGGCGCCTTCATCCGTAAGCGCTGACGGGTTATAACGCTGTTCCTTTTTTGTGGAACCGGCATTAGGGTGCAACAGGCTGTCTTTGGAAACAAACGTAATAAAGTTATAGTCTTCGGCGGACGAATTGCTCATAAAATCGAGGGAAACAGCGGTTTTAGGAGCGTTTGCCATGCTTACATCCAGATTAACAATCTGCTCGTTTCCGGTTATCCTGGCTTCTCCGCTACCAAATACGGTTCCATATATCAACGGGTTATGCTTTTGTGTAGCATCATACACCAATATATTATTTGCAAATATATCCACTAAAAAATCAAGCTCTTTAAAATGTTTATGATGCAAGGTTAGATTTACGGTTCCTGTATTTCCGAACCGGTCGTAAACCGTGGCATTCTTTATATTCAATGAACGGGCATCCATAATAATAGAATCCGAGAATGTATAGAAGGTATTAAGGACGCCGATACCTATCCCCCCGCCCTCTACAAAAGCGCGCCCTTCTACATTCAGTTCTTTAAACGGCCCATGCAAACGTATATCCCCCCACCCTCGTCCTTCTATACGGGTTGCTATATTGTCCATAAAAGGATGTAAAAAAGAGAGGTTGATGCCATGTGCTCCAAACTGTAAAGAAAGCCCAGCTTTAGCGCCAACCGGGAAAATATACCCATTCACGCCGGTATAGGTTGTATCGTTTGCATAGATGCTGCCGCGCATTAATATACCCTGCCGCGCATCATCCCATTCGCTGTAAAGATTTAAGCGCCCCAAATCTACCTGATTAAACGAGAAATGTTCTACTTCAAAATTATCTGTCTTCAAGATGCGGTTTCCATACAGGCTGCTTATATTAAATATACCCGTAGCCAAACCGCCAAACTGAAGCGCCGGACTATTAATAATATCAAAAACAGAACTCAATTCTATATCATTCAGGTCAAGGACAAGCACATCCAGCGGATTTTTAGATATTGTTCCGTCTAAGCGTACATATTGCGTATCGTGCGAAACATAGAAATTGCTTATATCTATCCTGTTGTCTATGGCGGTAATACCGGCCTGTTCTACGTGCCAGATACTGTCATTGATAATCAGGGAACCTTCGTCGATACCTATTTCCGTACGCAGGCTCTTCTTTCCATTTTCATTTTCATCTTTTATAAAGAAAGCAGAGGTCGTTATGCTTGATTCAAAACGGCGCTCTTTATTATTCGCCCAATCAAGAGAAGCCGTTATTTTATTGTCTTGTGCGTTTGCTTTTAATCCCAAATTATTCCAGAGCCCCTTTTTGTTGTAATTGGTTACTTTTAATTGCAGGTCTACCCAGTCGGAAGGATTCTCGCATTTCAAATTAAACGATTCAAACATCATACCTGATAACATGAAGTGAGGGAGAAATACCTCCATGCTGAATTTATTGTCCAGATTATTATATGCTCCTGTAATATGTCCTTTGCTAAGTACCGTAAAGGGCAATTTCAAGGTATTCGACAGTGTTTCCGTATTTTCCAAAAACAATTGGAGCCGGAAATTATTCTCCTTTACTTCCTGCTTTTGAGTGGTTGCTTCTATCAAGGCGGGAAGGTATCCATTCAATGTTCTGAACAAACTGGGCAGCAAGGTAGAAAATGAATATACCCCTTTCACTTCGCCATTAACGACGTCTGACGAAATGGTTAAGAGTTTGTTTTCCGGGCCGCCCGAGGCTTCCACTCTCAGCTGTTTTAAGAAGAAATCACTGGGAGCCGTATGAATCGCCAGGCTGTCAATCGTAACGCTTCCTTCTACATTATCTATATTATCACCGGTAAAATCAGCCTTCAGGGAAGCCGAGATTTCAGGCGATTCATATTTATCTGTAAGATTTAAGTTGTCGGGACGGAAATGAGCCAGGTTTGCCGTAAAATTGAAAATAGAATTTTTCCCTTTCGTACGAAACATACCTTTCGCATAAAGGCTTCCGTTCGGATCGTCAATACTGATAATCCCATCATAACCGTTTCGCTGGAAATTGCCTGATAACTGAAGGTTTTCATACCGGTAATTCTTATAATCGAACTCGCTTGCCTCTGCTTTTACATTCCCGGAAAAATGTCCTCCGACCGGCCTTTTCGCATCAATGGAGATTTTAAACCGGGCAATCCCATAAGGGTTATCTTCATTAAAAAGGTCGCTAATCAGTAATTCGGAGGTAGAAACAGTCCCTCGCAAATAAGCAGCGATATTTTTATCCGGGTTACTTCCAAATAAAACATCCGTTTCAACAGACCCTATAGCCGACGATAATTTACCATAAGCCACCAGATTGTCGAAGAAACCCGATATTTCGCCTGTAAAATTAATTGTTCCCAGCCGGTGAACCAGTTCCGGCAAGGCAACAGGGTCTTTACTGAAATTATTCAGCAGGCCGGTTAATCCTTCATTGGTTATATACATTTTATTTACCTCTCCCAACAGATAGGCTTCCTGCGGATGCGTTATGCCTTTCAGCGACATTTTCCCGATAAAAAGCATCTTCTCCATATAGTTAAGGGTGAGCCGTTTCAGGTCTATATCATTAACAAATCCGGATGCTTCGGCGGATAATTCTACATAATCGACAAAATTTTCGAATGCAGGGATGAAGCAGGAGAGTTCCTTTAAATAAATATGCGAAGGAGCTATATCAAGCGTAACAGGCGCTTTATTCAAAAAACTTTCCAAATCCGTTACCTCTGCAATATTGATGTGGGCGCGGCCTATCTTCAAATCGGTCTTCGGAAGTTTAACCTGAAAATTTTGTATAAAAACGCTATCCCTGTTTCCTACGATATTCAGCGACAGCTTCTCCAGATTAAAACCGGAGGCTTCTGTAAAACTCATCTTTTTGATAAAAGCGTTCAGGCTGTCTTCATTAAAAGCTCTCAATGTTATTTTGGCGCTAATATCTTTTATGTCTACATGTTTAGCGTTAAACCCGTCAGGAGTAGCCGGTTCATCCTGTACATCGTATGTAAAACGACCCTTTCTTAGTAAGATAGAATTAAACTGCAAGTCAATAGCCGGCGATTGCTTCGCGGTATCCCTGCTTGCAAAAGCATCAATTACAAATTGAAGGTTTAGTTTATCGCCGGGCGTGCGTTTCTTCAGGTTCAGGGAGAAGCCCAGGAGGCGGGCCGTTGTAAATACAAACTTTCCTTTCAGCAAAGGGAATGGCTTAAATTCGGCAGTAACATGATTCGCTTCAAATAACGTATTGCCTTCCTCGTCTTCCAGATAGAGGCTGTCTAATGCCAAACGGTTAAACCATTCGATATCTACTTTACCTATGCGGACAGGCACATTCAGACGATTGGATAATTCCGTCGTAACTATGCCCGTCACCTTTCGTTGAATGAATGGAATGTTTAATAAAATAACGGGAATAGCATAGAAAATCCAAAAGACAGTAAACAGTATTACAACTATGTATTTTAACCCTTTAATCTCTTTACGCTATTTTTACACACAAAACTACAACAATATCATCATAGATTTCGTTATTTTGCATAAAAAAACCAGGTAAACAAGTAACTAATCAATGAGTATAACGATTTTAGGTATAGAATCATCCTGCGACGATACATCCGCTTCAGTAATCCGGGACTGTGTTATGCTGTCGAATGTAATTGCCGGCCAGGCTGTGCATGAAGCGTATGGCGGCGTTGTGCCGGAACTGGCGTCGAGGGCTCACCAGCAAAATATTATCCCGGTAGTTGCCGAAGCGCTGAAACGTGCGGATATAGACAAATCAGAAGTAAGCGCCGTCGCTTTCACGCGGGGGCCGGGGCTGATGGGGTCATTACTTGTCGGCACGTCGTTTGCGAAAGGCTTATCAGCCTCGCTGGAAATCCCAATGATAGCCGTAAATCATCTTCAGGCACATGTTTTAGCGCATTTCATCAAACAAACGCCGGAAGATACCCGTCATCCGTCTTTCCCTTTTCTCTGCTTATTGGTTTCCGGCGGAAACTCCCAGATTATCAAAGTAAACACCTATGATGATATGGAAGTGATAGGCCAGACAATAGACGACGCCGCCGGTGAAGCCTTTGATAAATGCGCCAAAGTAATGGGATTGGGTTATCCGGGCGGGCCTGTGGTAAACAAACTTGCCAATGAAGGAAATCCGAAAGCTTTTACGTTCAGCAAGCCGCGTATGGCCGGCTATGATTATAGTTTCAGCGGATTAAAAACCTCGTTCCTGTACACCTTGCGCGACAGGCTTAAGGAGGATGCTGATTTTATAGAAAAAAACAAACAAGACTTATGCGCCTCTTTACAGGCAACAGTCGTTGATATTCTGATGGACAAGCTGCTGAAAGCGTCGAAAGATTTAAAAATAAAAGAAATTGCCGTTGCCGGAGGCGTATCGGCCAATACCGGATTACGCGAGGCTTTTCACAACTATGCCGAACGATACGGTTGGGCAATCCATATCCCCCCCTTTGCTTTTACAACAGACAATGCCGCCATGGTAGCTATTTCCGGCTATTATAAATATGTGAAACAAGAATTTTGCACCATGGATACCGTTCCATTTTCAAGGGTAGTGATTTAATCGATGAACGTACAAATAATAACAATAGGCGACGAACTGCTCATTGGGCAGGTAGTGGATACCAACTCCGCCTGGATGGGGCAGGAATTAGGCAAAGCCGGATTTCAGGTTATCCGGCGAACTGCCGTAGGAGATGTGGCAAAAGATATACTGGAAGCAATTGATGCGGCCATGAACCGTGTACAAGTGGTATTGCTAACGGGTGGTATCGGCCCTACCAAAGATGATATTACCCAAAAAACGCTATGCCGCTATTTTGACAGCGGGCTACATTTCTCCGAAGAAGTATATGAAAACATCCTGAATCTTTTCACTAAATCAGGAAGAACGATGAACGAACTGACCCGTAATCAGGCAATAGTCCCCGACAAATGTACGGTTATCCAAAATAAGACAGGCACGGCTCCCTGTACCTGGTTTGAAAAAGACGGGAAAATACTCGTATCCACGCCCGGTGTTCCTTACGAAATGAAATGGCTGATGACAAACGAGGTAATACCCCGTTTGAAAAAGAGATTTCACCAGGATATTTTTATCCGCCACAAAACCACCTGGGTAAGCAGATATACCGAATCAATGCTGGCTATGCAACTTTCCGAATTTGAAGAGCAATTGCCTTCCTTCGTTAAATTAGCTTACCTCCCCCAGCCGGGGCTTATCCGTTTGCGCTTATCCGCTTACGGAAGCAGTGAACAAGAATCGGAACAGGCCATAACAGAACAAAATAAAAAGCTGCATAAGCTGATAGCCGGACATATTCTGGCCGAAGAAGATAAAGCAATAGAGGAACAAATCGGGGAAGCCCTGCTTGCCAAAAGCCTGACAATGGGAACAGCCGAAAGTTGCACAGGAGGACGAATCGCCGGTATGCTGACGTCTATTCCGGGTAGTTCGCGCTATTTTACGGGCAGCATCGTTTCATACAGCAACGATGTCAAACGCTATATGTTGGGAGTATCCCACGAAGATTTATCCCGGTATGGAGCCGTAAGCCAAGCGGTTGCAGAGCAAATGTCAGTAGGCGCCATACGTGTATTGGGATGCGATTGCGCCGTTTCCACCTCCGGCATTGCCGGCCCGGACGGGGGTACGCCCGAAAAACCTGTCGGAACTGTTTGGATAGCCGCCGCATACAAGGGAAAAGTCGTGTCCGAATGTCATCATTTCACAGGCGTCCGCGAGATGAACATCGTACGCGCTTCCAACATGGCTTTACTGCTGCTGCTCGAACTTATTCGTAAAGCCTGAAAATCCGTTCCATCAACTGCCATTTTTCAGCAGAGCCGGCTTTAGGGTCGGCTACCTGAAAAACAGACATCCTTTCTTCCCATTCATCCTGCCGGGGCAAACCCGCCAACTTCCCGAAAGCCGTATTCCATTCAAAATCCAGGGGCGTTTCTACAATCATAAACAAACGAGTGTTTATAAGATATATTTCCATTTCCAGAATACCCACGCTACGAATCCCTTCGCGTATTTCAGGCCAGGATTCCTCCTCGCTGTGATACTTCTTATACAATTCAATCAGTTTGGGATCATCCTTCAAATCCAGCGTCTGACAGTAACGCTTGGTAGGAAAATCAACTTGTTTGGTTCGATACCCGGTCGTTTTTGTTTCCATATCTTATCTTTCTTTTTCTGAATACTATTTTGCCGGCAAATTTAATGAATATTTTTAATTCCGGGCAGAACATGCCTGCTTACCGGATTTTACTAAATTTGCCGGTGAAAATAAAATCCCTTTGGCATGAAAAGTGAAAATGGAGACAAACAAAATAATTTCGACAACTTGACGGCCGGGCAAATCGGGACACTTTTCCCAATACAAATTGTACCTTACAACCCTGAATGGAAAGCGCACTTCGAACAGGAAAAGGTATTGCTTACAGAAGTATTAGGGGAATATATGCCCCTTCATATTGAGCACTTCGGCAGTACTTCGGTTGAAGGACTTGCCGCAAAACCTACCATTGATATATTAGTTGAGACATCGAATTTAAGCGATGAGATAAAGAGGGTTATAACCAAAAAGCTGGGAACAATTGGCTATGGAAATATGTACAATGCCGAAAAGGAAACCAAAATGACTTTTGGCAAGGGATATGATGAGAATTACATTTCTGCAAAAACCTATCATGTACATATTCGCAAAAAGGGTAATTTGCCGCAAGACGAAATATATTTCCGTGATTATTTGCGTCAACATGCGGATGTTCGCAATGAGTACGCAAAATTGAAATACGCATTAGCCGAAAAACACCGGTTTAATCGTGAAGATTACACGCAGGCAAAAACAGCATTTATCTTGAAAGTTATGAATACAAGAACACCTGGCGGAAACCCAGGCTCCCTTTCCGGATAAAAATTACACTGGCGCATCAGGTACATTTTGCTATTTTGTCACTTTATCATTTCACCCCCTCCCTGCCTCGCTTATTTGTACCCCAATCCAGGATAACCTCCCAAAACACGCTGCATTTGGCGCTTGCCTTTTGATAAAACAACGCAAAAAGAAAGGAAACGCTCACTATATGCGCGCCAATGAATCTTACAGTGAAGTAAAATAAAGCAAAAAGCAGCTGTTTGCTATTGGTAAAAGCATCGTATTCTCTTCTTCAAGTCTTCGCAGTATTTTCCCGCGCCTTTGGGTAAAATAGCTGGAAACGGCTCATTTGATTACGACGACAATCAAAATCGTCCGCAGATTCCTCCCCTGTCTGTATAAAATGTCCGTTAGCTGAAAACGTCAATTCCTTAAAATCTGTCAGCCGGAAAACCTTAACGGTAGCATATTGTAAAAACGGACTGACGTCTCTTTCACCCGACAGGATCGGGAAAACACACATCAGGCTGAGCATTTGAAAAAACAATTATATTAAATATTAATACGATTCCTGTTTAATCCATTAATTAATTATTATATTTGTCCGTGTATTGATAACTCATAACTTTTAAATCAATCCGGACATGGCAGCAGACAAAAAAGCAATCGATTTTGGGAAAATAAAACGTTATATAAGCAATAGAACCGCAGAATTTTATATTGAGACATTAGAAGGCGAAGAAAAAGAGAGCTTCAAATCTGTTATTAAATATATAGACAATACCAGAAGAACAAAAGATTTAACCAGGCAATACGATGTTAAGGAACTTGAACGCATAAAAAATAAATTAAACGACTTTTCCCCCACACGCGAACAGCAATCCCTTATCAACGCTATCAACCGCGAGAGAAAGGAAGAAAACAACAGAATAAAGAAATCGAGGGTAAAGCGCAAAGTAATCCCACCCCCGGTAGTTGAGCGAACGCCTTACGAGAAAGTATCGAAAGCTTTCTGGAACCTCAAAACCATCCTGGAAGAAGACGGTAAATTCCTTGGCTCCAAAGAAATAGAAGTGGTAAAGAAGAATTTGATTATCTTAGCCAATAATACGGACGTAATACTTCAGGAACGTATTAAGTTTGAGATACAACAGGCATATAAACAAGCGGAAGAGATTAAGCAACAAATAGAAAAGCTTAACACAAAAATTAAAAAGCAATAAAAACAAATGTCGTACTTTTGCCTGTTATATTGAATAAATTGAATGAATAAACGATATATCTCTCCTTTTGCCAAACCGGTTTATGTGATGTTGAAGCCCGTGGGTTCCGTCTGTAATCTGGCATGTGAGTATTGCTATTACCTCGAGAAAGGGAAGCTGTATACGCAAGTGAAAAATCACATCATGACGGAGGAGTTACTGGAACGGTTCATCAGGGAATACCTGTCGAGCCAGACGATGCAGCAGGCGCTATTCATCTGGCATGGAGGCGAAACGCTTATACGACCCCTCAGTTTCTACAAAAAGGCGCTGGAGCTTCAACGGAAGTATGCGCAAGGAAGGCAAATAGACAATTGCCTTCAAACAAACGGGACGTTGCTGAACGACGAATGGTGTCGTTTCTTTAAAGAGAATAATTTCCTTATCGGAATCTCTATCGACGGGCCGCAGGAGTTTCATGACGAATACCGCAGGAACAGGCAGGGACTTCCGTCTTTCGTAAAGGTGATGAAAGGAATCCGCTTACTGAAAAAGTACGAAGTGGAATACAATGCGATGGCTGTTGTAAATGATTATAATGTAGATTACCCATTGGAATTTTATAACTTCTTCAGGGAATTGGAATGTCGCTACATACAGTTCGCCCCGGTTGTGGAACGTATCGGTTTGCATGCCGGCGGTACGGTTCTTACTGCGCCTGAACAACAGGATGCTACTATCCAATTGGCTCCTTTTTCTGTGGATGGGGAGAAATGGGGCGATTTCCTCTGCGCTATATTTGATGCGTGGCTGAAAAAGGATGTGGGCACATACTATATACAACTTTTTGACGCTACCCTGGCCAATTGGGCAGGCGAACAGCCGGGCATTTGCACCCTGGCGCGAACCTGCGGGCATGCCGGGGTAATGGAGTTCAACGGCGATGTATATGCCTGCGACCATTATGTATTCCCCGAATACAAACTTGGTAACATCCATACAAAAACCATTACTGAAATGATGTATAGCCCTGCGCAGATGCAATTCGGTTCGGATAAGTCCGGCCGGTTACCTGTGCAATGCAAGGAATGCGATTATCTTTTCGCCTGCAACGGGGAATGTCCGAAAAACCGTTTCTTATATACGGCAACCGGCGAAGCAGGATTGAACTATCTTTGCAAAGGATACAAAAAGTTCTTCCACCATGTGGCGCCCTATATGGACTATATGAAGAAAGAACTGTTAGAGGGGCGCCCGCCCGCAAACGTTATGAAAGTAGCAGGACTGCTTTCTAATTAACAAACCGGCATCTTTAAGATTGATTTAGTATATATAATATGAAACGACGTGATTTTATTAAAACAGGAAGTATGGCTATGCTGGGTTCGTTAGCTGCTCCTTCTTTGCTGGGAGGAATAGCAAATGCTGCTAATGACAAGGCAGCCGGAGTCGCGTTTGCTCTGAATCATTTCGGAGTGAGTGAAAGCGACATGCAGAAAGCGCTCGCCGCAGCGCTTGAAAAAGGAGGCGATTATGCCGATTTGTTCTTTGAACATACCTTCAGGAACAGTATTAGTTTGCAAGATGGCGCGGTAAACCGTGCATCGTCCAATATCGATTTCGGGATGGGCGTACGCGTATTGGCCGGCGACCAAACCGGATATGCTTATGTAGAAAGCGTAACGCCGGAGGAAATGCTGAAAGCTGCCGTAACCGCGGCGCGCATTGCGAACAGTTCGGGAACGAAGAAGCCGGTAAATATGACGGAGAAGCCGGTAGTTAAAAACTATTACGCCATCCGGCAACCCTGGGAGTTGGTTTCCGTAAAAGAGAAAACGCCTTACCTGCAGGTTATCAACGACCGTATCTTTGAACTTGACAGCAGGGTGGTAAAAGTAAACGCTTCTTTAGGCGATTCTACTTCGCACGTTCTTTTCTGTAATTCAGAGGGAGTGATTTATTACGATTACCGCCCGATGGTTACATTGGGAGCCGTTTGCATCATGGAACAGGACGGCAAGATAGAAAACTCGTATGCTTCCCGCGCTTACCGCATGGGGGCGGAGTTCCTGAACGACGATATTATAGAAACAATCGCCAGGGAAGCGGTAGAAAAGACGGCTCTCCTTTTCGACGCCGTAAAGCCGAAAGGCGGCGAAATGCCGGTGGTGATGGGAGCCGGCGGTTCGGGTATTCTACTGCACGAAGCGATAGGACATGCTTTCGAAGCCGATTTCAACCGCAAGAACATCTCTATCTTCTCCAGCCAATTGGGCAAGAAGGTTTGTAACGAACATATAAATGTAGTAGACGACGGCACGATACCGTTCAACCGGGGGGCGGTAAATATTGACGACGACGGCGTAGACGGACAGAAAACCTATATCGTTAAAGAAGGCGTACTCACCAGCTACCTGCACGACCGTATCAGCGCCAGGCACTACGGTATCCCTTCTACGGGCAACGGCCGCCGCGAGTCTTTCCGCATGATGCCCATCCCGCGTATGCGCGCTACGTATATGGAAGAGGGAAACGTAACGGAAGAAGAAATCATATCTACCGTGAAAAAAGGCATCTATGCCGCCACCTTTACCAACGGACAGGTACAGATAGGCGCAGGAGACTTTACGTTCTTCGTTAAGAACGGATACCTGATAGAAGACGGCAAACTGACACAGCCCATCAAAGACGTCAATATCATTGGAAACGGCCCGAAGGCATTGGCCGATATTACAATGGTGGGAAATAATTATGAAATGGACAACGGCACATGGACCTGCGGTAAAGACGGACAATCCTGCCCGGTTACATGCGGAATGCCGTCGGCCCTGGTTAGTAAACTTACAGTAGGAGGAGAAAGTTGATATGATAACAAACGATAATAAAAAGTTAGCTCAATGGGCGATGGATTTTGCCCTTAAAAACGGTTGCCAGGCTTCGCGCGTAAGTTTATACAAAGGCTCAAACTGTTCATTTGAAGTGCGCGATATGAAAATAGACCGCCTTACCCAGGCCTCTGAAAGCAGCCTGGTTATTCATCTGTATGCCGGCGGGCGTTACGGTTCGTTCTCCACCAACCGGTTAGAGAAAAGCGAACTGGAAAAGTTCATACAAAACGGCATTGACTCTACCCGCTACCTGGCCGTTGACCAGGCGCGTACGTTGCCCAACCCATCCCTGTACTATAAAGGGGGAGGCAAAGACCTCGAACTGACAGACCCCCGTTTCGACGCCGTCAATCCCGACGAAAAGAAAGACCTTGCCTTAAAGGTATGCCACGAAATAATGGGAAAAGATGCACGTATCATTTCCGCCTCCTCATCCTATAGCGATGACAAAAGCGCCAGCTATATGGTTGCCAGCAATGGCTTTGAAGGAGAAAAGTCTTCATCCGCCTATACGCTGGCAGGAAGCGTAAGTATCAAAGGGGAAGGCGAAGCCCGACCCGAATCGTACTGGTACGACTCTGCCGTCTTTTTGTCTAAACTGGTAAAAGAAGGTATCGGAACGAAAGCGCTGGAGCGCGTACTCCGCAAAATAGGCCAGCGGAAAACGGCCTCGGGCAAATACACAATGGTGGTAGACAATATGAACTCCGCCCAATTGGTATCTCCCATAATCAGCGCGATGTACGGCGCTTCCATCCAGCAAAAGAACTCGTTCCTGCTTGGCAAGCTGTCAAGCAAGGTATTGGGCGAAAACGTTACCCTTACCGACGAGCCTCACCTTACAGGCAAGCGCGGCGCGCGGTATTTTGATAGCGAAGGCCTCCGCACCAGCCGCATGCCGCTATTCGAGAAGGGCGTATTGAAGAATTATTACTTCGACACCTATTATGCCAATAAATTAGCAACGGAGCCAACGATTGGCAGCCCCTCTATCCTGACCATCGGAATGGGAGATAAGAACACAGACGCCCTGGTGGCTTCCACCGGCAAAGGCATACTGGTGACAGGATTTAACGGAGGTAATTCAAACAGCTCAACAGGCGATTTCTCCTACGGCGTGGAAGGCTTCCTGATAGAAAACGGGACGCTTGCCCAGCCCATCTCGGAGATGAACATTACAGGTAATATAATAACCCTGTGGAACAACCTGGCGGAAACAGGAAACGACGTCCGCGAATCATCCAGTTGGCGAATCCCCTCGCTCGTGTTCGAGGGAGTAGACTTCAGCGGGCTGTGATTTAGCGCTACGGAATTATGCGCGGGCTCGTTCGGTCGCGACGACGGGGCTCGTTCAGTCGCGACGACGGGGCTCGTTCAGTCGCGACGACGGGGCTCGTTCAGTCGCAACCATAAAACTTTTCCCGCCGATGGGGCATCGTGTACAAGGCTATCTATCCCCCGTACCGCCGGCAGGTCAGTCGGCGGGCTGAACAAACCGAATACCGACGAGCCGGAGCCGCTCATCGAGGCGTATACTGCGCCGGCTTCGTACAATTCTTCCTTTATCCGCCCAATCAACGGGTATTTTGAAAAGACGCTTTCTTCAAAATCATTCACCATGGCATGTTTCCACTCGTTGACGGGGCTTTTAATGATTTCTTTTAACGACGCTCCCGGTTGTTTGGGCGTAACCATGGCGTAGGCTTCGGGCGTTGAAACGGCTATACCGGGCTTTATCACACAAAGCCCGTATCCTTTCAGCGAAAGGGAAACAGGTTCGAACAGATTGCCTGTCCCCGTGGCGAAGACCGGCGTATTGCGGATAAAGAAAGGACAGTCGGCGCCTATTGCCGAGGCCATCTCTTCCAGGCGCTCCGCCGGTATGGCCAATTGCAGGAAATCGTTCAGCAGTTTCAGCATAAAAGCGGCGTCGGACGACCCTCCCCCCAACCCTGCGCCGGAAGGTATTGCCTTGAGCAGATGTACCTCCAAAGGAGGCAAGGGGTAATGCGCTTTTAAAAGATTCATCGCCTTCACCACCAGGTTCTCCGCTGCCGGGGCGTCTACCGGAATACCGGTTTGCCGGAACGAGAAGGCTCCGGCCTCCCTCACTTCCAGCGCATCCTTTAGAGGGACGGGATAGAAAACAGTCTCAATGTTGTGATAACCGTCAGGGCGTTTGCTCACCACATTCAGCCCCAGGTTTATCTTTGCATTCGGAAAGCAAATCATCCGTTACTTCCTGATATTCGGTTGTTCCAGCCCGTAGCCCTTTTTCCTGTCTTCCCTCTTCAGCGCCAGTCCCAGCACAAAGGCCAGAGCGCCCAGCGAAGCGAAGATAAGCATCGGAACCGTGTAATTATATTTAGCCGGCTGGCCGGCGGCAATCATCGCGGCTACTCCCGGATTGGACGCCCGCAAAGCCCAACCGATAAGGATGGGGACGCACATCAACCCGATATTCTGTATCCAGAAGGTAACGGAATAAGCCGAGCCCAGCACTCTATGGTCTACCAGCTTCGGTACAGAGGGCCACAGCGCCGCAGGAACCAGCGAAAACGAGATACCCAGCAGGATAATGGCGCCGAAAGCCACCGGTTTGCTGAACAGGCTATCCGGCGTAAGCGCAAAAATAAGGTGGCACACCACCACTAACAGAGCGCCCAGGATAAGCATCGTGGCCCCTTTCCCCCTCCTGTCGAGAAACCATCCCAGGATAGGCGTCAGCGCCATAGCGCCGATGGGGAAATAAGAGAAAAGGTTGCCGGCTTCGGTAGTGGGCAGGTTCAAACGGCTCTCCAGCATACCGGTAGCAAATTTCTGGAAAGGGAATATCGTAGAATAGAACAAGACGCATAAGCCGGCCACCAGCCAGAAAGTACGCGAACCAAAGATAAACTTCAAATCGCTTATCTTAAATTCTTCTTCAGGCTCTGTGTCGGAGGCTGCTTTCAAGGCCTTATCCTGCCGGTCGAGCGCACGGTCAAAGAAGAAATAGATTGAAAACGAAAGGAAACCGATAAGCAACAGCAATGCGCCAATCCCCACCGAGTGGGATACGCCGCCCGAAGCAGCCCACAGGGGAGACAGGCGGAACACGGCAAACACGCCCAAACGGGCTATCGCCATTTCCAGCCCCATAGCCAGGGCTAATTCTTTTCCGTTAAACCATTTTACAATCCCCTTCGATACGGTTACGCCGGCCATTTCCACGCCGCAGCCAAACACGGCGAAACCCATGCAGGCTACTTTGGCCGAAGCCGGGAAGTCGGGCAAAAAGGAATTGAAGAACGCATACCCTGCCCCGCCATTGGCAAAGACGCTGCTTACGCCGTATAATTTAACCGAAGCGCCCGCTACCATCAGGAAGGCAGCCAGGAGCGCAGAATAACGAACGCCTATCTTATCCAGGATTATGCCGGCAAAAATCAGGAACAGGGCAAATACATTCAGGAAAAACTCCGAACCGCCCACCGTCCCGAAGGTTTCGGGCGACCAGTTCAATTGCGTTTCCAACAGGGTGCTCAACGGGGCCAATACGTCTACAAACATATAGGCAAAGAACATCGTACTCGACAGCAGGATGAGCGCTATCCAGCGGAATACGGCAGTGTCTCTCAGGGTAACAGGTTTAATTTCAGTCATGATTCTTATTTATTTATGATTCTTTTTATTGAACAGGGGCAATGCTTCGGCTACTACGAAATTACTCCCGCCGATAAATACGATATCGTTTTCACCGGCCATATCCATCGCCTCATGTACCGCAGCGGCCACCGTATCGTATGCTTCGCAGATTATACCGATAGAGGTAGCGCGATCAGCAAGTTTTCCGGCCGGAAACGCACGCCCTGTAGAAGCCTGGGTGAACAGGTAAAAGGCGTCTGGCGGCATCTCCTCCAGAATGCCGTCTATATCTTTATCGCCCGACAAACCGATTACCATATACAGGCGGCGCTTCGATGCGGTGGCAGACATGGTGGTGTAAAGCTGGGCAGTAAGATGTTTCCAGGCGCCTGCATTATGCCCGGTATCCACTATCGTACAAGGCGCAGACTGTACTTTCTGCCAGCGGCCTTGCAGTCCGGTAAATTCCACTACATGCCCGAAGCCGCTCCTTACGGCCTCTTCCGGTATATCTACCTGCCTGAGCAATGCACGCAAGGCGCACAATACCGTCACGGCATTCGTTACCTGAACAAGTCCGGTTAACTGCCCGGTCAATTGCCCGTAGTCTATGGTATCATACCGCCGCCCGCCCGGCAGAAGGGCGTCGCCATCCAACAAATCCTCGTAACGCGAGCAAAATAAGGGCGCGTTCATTTCCAGGGCTTTCTTTGTAAATATGCCGGTTATTGTGTCGTCGTTCATCTGGCCGATTACTACCGGTACGCCGTATTTGATGATGCCCGCTTTTTCCCAGGCTATCTCGCCCAGCGTATTACCCAGCAGTTGGGTATGGTCTTTACTGATATTGGTGATGATACTCAGGATGGGGGTAACGATGTTCGTGCTGTCGAGCCTTCCGCCCAAGCCCACTTCTATAACGGCGATATCCACCTTTTCCGAACGGAAATAATCGAATGCCATGGCGGAGGTAAGTTCAAAGAACGAAGGATGCAGCGGTTCGAAAAAGGCGCGATGTTTTTCTACAAAACCGGTTACATATTCTTTCGGAATCATCTGTCCGTTTACGCGTATCCGTTCACGGTAATCCACCAGATGGGGAGACGTATAAAGCCCTACCTTATACCCCGCCGATTGAAGTATGGCGGCCAGCAAATGACAAACGGAGCCTTTGCCGTTTGTTCCCCCTACATGAATAACGTGACAGGACTGATGAGGATTATCCAGGTAATCGTTCAGCGCAAGGCTTGTGTCCAAACCCGGTTTGTAAGCGGAAGCCCCGCTATGTTCATATACCGGCGTACTTGTGTACAGGTAGTGCAACGTTTCTTCGTAAGTCATCTTTTTTATCTATATAAATTGCCGCAAAAATAAGTAATTAATTTCATACCTTTGCACGGAGAGAATAGAAAGAGATGAGTAAAAAGCAATATACCTATATCCCCGACAAGAAAGTTTGTTCCAGTCAAATCATTATCTGCACCGAAGGCGATACAATCTCGCATATTGAAATAACGGGCGGCTGCCACGGCAATTCGCAGGGCATAGCAAGCCTCTTGAAAGACATGCCCGTAAGCGAAGCCATCAAACGCCTGGAGGGTATCGTATGCGGGAAGAAAGGCACTTCATGCCCCGACCAGATAGCCCGGGCGCTGAAAGAGTTAACGCGCTGAGGCTTCGATAAGGCTCAGGGCGTTTGCCAGGTAATAGCCGGATGCTATCCTGGCGTTAATGGCGCGTACATTTTCCTTCATCTCTCTGTACTCTTCTACGGAAACGGCAGGCAATGCCGTGTTCAGTTCTTCAATAGAGCCGATGCATAAACCAATCCTGTTTTCAGCGATAAAGGGAGCTAATGCGGCTTCTTTCCATATAATTAAAGGGAGGTTGCAACGGATATACAGGGAGGCTTTATGGGGATTGTTCAGTTTCAGGTATTCGCCGTAATTGCCGGAGCAGGTAGAAACCGAGTCGCCATCCCATATCAGGCCATAATGCGCGGAGACGTTTTCGATAAGCCGGCTGGAAGGACAAAAGCCATGGTATTTGAACCGTTCTTTGTTTTTCACCTTTTCTTCTTCAAACCCATTGCCGTAGAGTTCAAATTGCCATGTAGAGATAATATCGCCAAGCGAATAGAGGTATCTGTTTTTCTTATAGCTTAGTCCTCCGGCATAGATTACGACGGGCAACGGGGCGCAGGTATCCGGCCCGGCGTTTGCGGAAGGAGAGAGGTAATCGAACACCTCAAGGCTTACCATCGGCTTGGCGTATCCGTGCCTCAGCAACCAGTTTTTCATGCTTTCGTTGTGAACAATCAGGCAGTCTGCGTGGTTGAGCCTCGCTATTTCTTCATCCACCGTGAGCCTTTTTCTCCGGAAGACGCCTAAATCGTGTATAACCGTCACAACTTTCCCTTTCTTAAAATGGACGATATTACAGGCAAACGAATAATATTTTTTGAAGGGGTATTGAATCACTACGCGGTCTGCGGCCGACAGGGTAAAAAACATCTTGAGTACGCCCGCCAGCGTAAGGATAAAGCCGGTTATCTTATTGGCATAAACGGTTTGCGGCAATCCGGCATTTTTATATCCCAGACCCGACAGGATTTTTTCAATATCCGTTTTCGCCTTGTTGCCGGCGCTGGTTGTATCGGTATAATTCTTTGACAGATAATAATTGGCCATGGTGGTATTGATTAGTTGTTATAATTCTTTTTCCGCGAGCGATATGGCTGCTGCTATCGTGTCGTCCATATCTAAATAAGCATACTGTCCCAGCCTTCCGCCGAAAAGCGTTTCCGGGTAAGCGGCTGCCAGTTCTTTATACGCGTTTGCCCTTTGGGTGTTTTTTTCGTCATTTACCGGATAGAATGGTTCTTCGGAAGAGGTATGAGCTACCGGATACTCCTTCGTTATGATGGTGAATGGCTGCTTTCCAAATTCAAAATGCTTGTGCTCGATAATCCGCGTATAGGGCGTTTCCCTGTCATTATAATTAACAACGGCATTTCCCTGGTAATTGTCTGTATCCGTGAGGCGGATATGTTCAAATGCAAGGCTGCGCCAGGCAAGTTTTCCCAGGCGACATTCAAAATACGTATCGATACATCCGGTAAAAAGCGTTTTCCGGGCAAGGCTGTTGAAATAGTTGCGGGCGTGGAAATAATCTGTTTCCGTACGCACTTCTATGCCTTTGAGCAGGTTATTTATTAATGCGTTATATCCGTGGAGGGGTATTCCCTGGAAGGGGTCGTCAAAATAATTATTATCGTATGTAAACCTGAGGGGTATCCTTTTTATAACAGAAGCCGGCAGTTCATTGGCCGGCCGGCCCCATTGCTTTTCCGTATATTCTTTGATGAAGAGGTAATAGATGTCGTCTCCGCAGAGCGTAAGGGCCTGTTCTTCCAGATTGGAGGGATTTGTTATGTGTTTATACTTATCGCATTGCTCCCTGATTTTGCGCCGGGCCTCTCCGGGCGTATTTACGTTCCATAATTTATTAAATGTATTCATGTTGAACGGGAGGTTGTAGAGGGTTCCTTTACAACAGGCAAGGGGCGAGTTGCGGTAATGGTTGAAAGCGGTAAACCTGTTTACGTAGCGCCATACCTCTTCCCTGTCCGTATGGAAGATATGCGCTCCATAGCAGTGTATCTTTATGGAGTCTTCTTCTTTGGAGTAGATATTGCCTCCGGGGTGGCCTCGCTTTTCAATGACGAGGCAGCGCTTCCCGTGTTCATTCATTATCTGGGCAAAAACGGAGCCGAACAGCCCGGCGCCTACAATAAGGTAATCATACATATTACATTTATTAAAGTTAGATATGTTTCATCTCAGGCAGGCAGCCACTATTGAGCGGTCGGTACGGGAGATTTCAAATTCAGAGGTAACGGCGCCGGGGCCCATCGAAACCCTTTCGCTATGGTATTCCATGCCGCCTGGCACGATGGCGCGGGCGGAGGTATGAAACTCTGTAGCGCCGGTTTCGGCCTCTATCCGGGCGATGTTATCTGCGCGCACGCCGCATCCGGGCATGATAATTATCCGTCCGTTGGCGCGCTCCACCAGTTTGGCTATCAGGGGGATTCCCTTTACGGCGGAGGGCTGCTGACCGGAGGTAAGGATACGGTGGCACCCGGCGTCAATGATTTGTTCGAGCGCGGTAAAGGGGTCGCGGCATACGTCGAAAGCCCGGTGGAAGGTAACCGACAGGGGGCCGGCTGCCATTACAAAGCGCCTGAGCAAGCCCGTATCCACATCTCCGTCTTTGGTAAGGCATCCTGTTGCTATACCGTGCAGGCCGCAGTTCCCGGCCAGCGCTATGTCGTGAAGCATTGACATTGTTTCTGCCTCTGAATACAGGAAATCGCCCCCCCTGGGGCGGATAATGATGTTAATGTCGATAGACGGAGCCATTACCAGGGCCGTTTTAATCTCTCCATAAGAAGGCGTAGTGCCTCCTTCGGGAATACCGGCGCACAGTTCAACACGTTTTGCGCCTCCTGCTTCGGCTTCCATACAGCTTAGTGCAGAATTGGCGCATATTTCCAAAATACGGTTTGATTTCATGTGTTTTCTCTTAATTATTTGTTTGCTGCAAAAATATATCTATTTTACCGGAAAAAGTGCAACAAGAGAAAGAAAACACACCCGCAGGAACGCCGTTATCAATGAAAATTTTGGGGCAAGGCAATAACGAAGTCAGGAATATAGAATATATTTGTCTTGCGAAATCAGTAGAAAGACACTAACGAATGGAAGATATCTCTTTGGCGGAGAAAATAAGAAATGGAGATCAAAACGCGTTCAATGATCTTTATAAACAATATTATTTTTCTGTCCGTTCATACGCCCGGCTGTTGCTGAACGGGAATGAAGCAGAGGATGTTGTTCAGGATGTTTTCTTTAACTTGTGGAAGCATAAGGACAAGCTGGACGAAACCCTTTCCCTTCGCGGATATTTGTTCCGCTCTGTCTATAATACCGTACTGAATATATTGAAACGAAAAGGGCTGTTCGAGAATTACAGTAATCTATATAAACAGGAAATAGAAGAAATCGGATATAAACACTATAATCCGGACACGAATGAGATTTTACAGAATTTGTATAATCAGGAGCTCCGATTGGAGTTGAATGCCGCGATAGAGCGTTTGTCTCCCCGCTGCAAGGAAGTTTTTTCTCTCAGTTTTCTGTATGATATGACGGCTAAAGAGATTAGCGCCCAGTTGGGAGTATCGCAAAGCACTGTTGAAAATCATATACATAATGCACTAAAGACGCTACGGGAAAAACTGAATTTCTGCAGGAAGGGATTGTGACAGCAGGAGATTGGGGCGCATCCCCTGCTCATCGTCCGGGCTTTCCGCTGCAATCCCTTGCGCGGGCTGCGCCTCCGGCTTGCAGGGGGAGAAATGCCCTTTAGCTCTAAATAATCGCCTCCCTGGAGCCTTTATTTCCTGTTCTTGGGGCTTTAAATCCTGTTCTTGGAGCTTTAAATCCGTTACCTGGAGCTTTAAATCCGTTACCTGGAGCTTTAAATCCGTTACCTGGAGCTTTAAATCCGTTACCTGGAGCTTTAAATCCGTTACCTGGAGCTTTAAATCCGTTACCT
>JAIRKZ010000048.1 GCA_031259845.1 Tannerellaceae bacterium
AAAACTGAACGTTCAGAAAATCCCCCGGCGAAAACGGGCAGCCGCCTTAAAAAAACAGGAAATATTTCGCAAATCGTTTGTTCGTTGCTTCTTTGTTGCTACATTTACAGACACTAAACTTAAATTAAACCGTGTATTTATGATTACAAGTATTTTTTGGACTGTACCTGTCGCCTCAATTCTGGCGTTGCTGTTTGCCTGGTATTTCTTCCGGCAAATGAAAAAAGAGAGTGAAGGAACCCCCCTGATGGCAAAAATTGCCTCGCATGTACGAACAGGAGCCATGTCGTACATAAAGCAACAGTATAAGATTGTTGCTCTCGTTTTTATAGTGTTAGTTGTTCTTTTTTCCATTATGGCCTTTGGTTTTCATGTGCAAAACGAATGGGTGCCGGTAGCTTTCCTTACGGGCGGTATCTTTTCCGGCCTGGCAGGGTTTTTAGGTATGAAAACGGCCACGTATGCTTCTGCGCGTACGGCTCATGCGGCAAGCCAGTCGCTCAATAAAGGCCTGCAGGTAGCGTTTCGCAGCGGAGCCGTTATGGGGCTGGTGGTGGTAGGGCTTGGCCTGCTGGATATTTCTTTCTGGTATATCCTGCTCAATGCTGCCATCCCGGCCGACGCATTGAACCCCGCGCATAAACTAACCATTATCACCACCACCATGCTTACCTTTGGCATGGGCGCTTCTACGCAGGCCCTGTTTGCGCGCGTAGGAGGCGGTATCTATACAAAAGCGGCCGACGTGGGAGCCGACCTGGTAGGAAAGGTAGAAGCCGGCATCCCCGAAGACGACCCGCGTAACCCCGCAACCATCGCCGACAACGTGGGCGACAACGTAGGCGACGTAGCCGGCATGGGCGCCGACCTCTACGAATCGTATTGCGGCTCTATCCTTGCTACGGCAGCCCTGGGAGCGGCGGCGTTTGTTTCTACCGGCAGCGTAGAACTCCAATACAAGGCCGTGATAGCCCCCATGCTGATTGCCGCCGTAGGCATCGTATTATCTGTTTTAGGCATCTTTGCCGTGCGCACAAAGGAAGACGCCGGCATAAAGAAGCTGCTGGGTTCCTTATCCCTGGGAACGAATCTCAGTTCGGCGCTCATTGCCGTAGCAGCGTTCGTTATCCTTTATCTATTGGGGATGGAGAATTGGATGTGGATAAGCGGTTCGGTTATTGCCGGGCTGCTGGTAGGCATCGTTATCGGCCAGTCTACCGAATACTATACCTCGCAATCCTATAAACCCACCCGGCGCGTTTCCGAAGCCGGGAAAACAGGCCCCGCCACCGTGATAATCTCAGGCCTTGGCCTGGGGATGCTCTCTACGGCCATCCCCGTACTGGCCGTTGTAACAGGAATTATCTGCGCGTTTCTCTTTGCTTCGGGGTTCAACTTTGCCAATGTCGGTATGGGATTATACGGCATAGGCATTGCCGCCGTGGGGATGCTCTCTACGTTAGGCATCACACTGGCAACCGATGCCTATGGCCCTATCGCCGATAATGCCGGAGGCAATGCCGAAATGTCCGGCCTCGGCAAGGAAGTACGCAAGCGTACCGATGCGCTCGACTCATTAGGCAATACCACCGCTGCAACCGGCAAGGGATTCGCCATTGGCTCTGCCGCCCTTACCGGCCTGGCCCTTTTAGCCTCCTATATCGAAGAGATAAAGATAGGATTAATCCGCCTGGGGCATACCGTAATAGAGATAGGCGGGCAGGCAATAGAAATAAACAAAGCTACGTTTACCGATTTTATGTATTATTACGACGTTACCCTGATGAATCCCAAAGTATTGACAGGCATATTCCTTGGTTCCATGATGGCGTTCCTGTTCTGTGGGCTTACCATGAACGCCGTGGGCCGCGCCGCCGCAAATATGGTAGAAGAAGTGCGCCGCCAGTTCCGCGAAATCAAAGGCATATTGGAAGGAGAAGCAGAGCCTGATTATGCCCGGTGCGTGGAAATCTCCACCAAAGGAGCGCAGCGCGAAATGATACTCCCCTCCCTGCTTGCCATTATAGCCCCGGTGCTGGCAGGATTTATTTTCGGCGTCCCCGGCGTAGTAGGGCTGCTGATTGGCGGACTAAGCGCCGGTTTTGTTCTCGCCATCTTCATGGCCAACGCAGGAGGAGCCTGGGATAATGCCAAGAAACATGTGGAAGAAGGCAACTTTGGCGGAAAGGGAAGCGACGTACATAAAGCCACCGTGGTAGGCGATACGGTAGGCGACCCATTCAAAGACACGTCTGGCCCCAGCCTCAATATCCTCATTAAACTGATGAGTATGGTAGCCATCGTTATGGCTGGATTAACGGTAGCATGGAGTCTGTTTTAAGAATTAATACCTATCTTTACGCCCCGGTATAACATTCTTAAAAAAACAAACATCATGTCTATCTTACGTTTAAATGCAGTGGAGAGGGCTTCTAACCGGAAGGCTGTAGAAGCCGTCGTCCCTGCCCAAAAAGTATCCGAATATTTTGGCGAGAACGTCTTCGGCCATAAAGCGATGAAAAAGTATCTCGCCAAGGAAACATTTAATATATTAACGCAAGCCATCGATACCGGCAAGCCTATCGGCCGTGAGATGGCTTACCATATAGCCGCCGGCATAAAAATGTGGGCGCTGGAAAAAGGCGTTACGCATTATACCCATTGGTTTCAGCCGCTCACCGACGGCACGGCCGAAAAGCACGACGCCTTTATAGAGCTTGACGGCCAGAGCGGCGTTATAGAAGAATTCAGCGGAAAGCTGCTGGTACAGCAGGAACCGGATGCTTCGAGCTTTCCCAGCGGCGGGCTTCGCAATACGTTCGAGGCGCGCGGCTATTCGGCCTGGGACCCTTCTTCCCCTGCATTTATTGTAGACGATACCTTATGTATCCCAACCGTTTTCATCGCCTATACCGGCGAAGCGCTCGACTACAAAACGCCCCTTATCCGGTCTGTCGAAGCGCTGGGCAAAGCGGCCAAAGACGTATGCGGCTATTTCAGTGACGACGTTAAGAAGGTAACCTGCTTTTTAGGATGGGAGCAGGAATACTTCCTCGTAGATGAAGACCTCTATGCCGCGCGTCCGGATTTATCCCTTACCGAGCGCACCTTGCTGGGGCACGAAAGCGCCAAGAACCAGCAGCTGGACGACCATTATTTCGGCGCAATTCCATCACGTGTACAGGAATTTATGAAAGACCTCGAAGTAGAGTGTTACAAACTGGGCATTCCCGTGAAAACGCGCCATAACGAAGTAGCTCCCAACCAGTTTGAACTGGCGCCTATCTTTGAAGAATGTAATCTGGCGAACGACCATAACCAGTTGCTCCTGTCGGTGATGAAACGTGTGTCGCGCCGTCATAACTTCCGCGTATTACTGCACGAGAAACCTTTTATGGGCGTAAACGGCTCCGGCAAACACTGCAATTGGTCGATGGGGACAGATACCGGAATCAACCTCTTTTCCCCGGGAAAAGACAGGGAAGACAATCTCCGTTTCATCACCTTTATGGTAAATACGCTAATGGCGGTACATAAGTTCAATGCGCTGCTTAAAGCCAGCATTGCCTCTGCTTCAAATGCCTGTCGCCTGGGCGCCAACGAAGCTCCTCCCGCCATTATTTCTTCGTTTCTCGGAAAAGAAATTTCGGAGGTATTAGACCGTTTTGAAAACAGTTCGACAGAAGACGCCATAAAAGTAGACGACAAGAAACGGCTGGCGCTCGGTTTCGGGCGTATCCCGGAATTATTACTGGATAACACAGACCGTAACCGTACGTCTCCTTTTGCCTTCACCGGCAACCGTTTTGAGTTTCGCGCCTTGGGTTCGTCGGCCAATTGCGGCTCTGCCATGCTGGCGCTGAACTCCGCCGTAGCGTATCAATTGAAACAATTTAAAAAAGATGTAGACGCCTTATGCGCATCAGGCAAAAGCAAAGAGGCCGCTATCTTTGAAATACTGAAAGCCTATATCAAAGAATCGAAACCCATTCGCTTTGATGGCAACGGATATAGTGACGAATGGAAAGAAGAAGCCGCACGAAGGGGACTGGATTGTGAAAACAGCGTACCCCTCCAGTACGACGCCTATCTTACGCCGGAAGTAGTAGAGATGTTTGATAAAACAAACGTATTAAACATCAAGGAACTGAAAGCCCGCAACGAAGTAAAATGGGAAATGTACATTAAGAAAGTGCAAATAGAAGCCCGCGTATTAGGCGATTTGTCTCTTAACCATATTATCCCGGTAGTAATCCGTTACCAGTCTGTCTTATTAGAAACAATAGCGAAGCTGAAAGAGACATTCGAAGGCGAGGAATACGAAGAACTCTCCGCCGAACCCCGCAGGTTGACACGGAAAATAGCCCGCCACATCTGCGCCGTGACAAAAATGGTAGACGAAATGATAGAAGCCCGGAAGGAAGCCAACCGCATTCCCGATTCGCGCCTCCGCGCCATAGCCTACCACGACGCGGTAGTCCCCTATCTGGATAAAATACGCAAACACATCGACGACCTCGAACTGATGGTAGATAATCAAATGTGGCCCCTGCCCAAATACAGGGAGTTGCTCTTTATAAGGTAAAAGAAAACACAGAGAAATATGGAACAGAAAGTAGTATTCATCACCGGCGCTTCTTCCGGGATAGGATGCGCAACGGCGTTGTTGCTGGCAAAGCACAACTATACCGTTTACGGTGCGGCCCGGCGGATTAGCCGGCTGAAAGAACTCGAATCGCAAGGCGTCAAACCGCTTGTGCTGGATGTAACCGATGACATATCTGTGAGCGCGGCAGTGAATGAAGTGATTGAACACGAAGGCCGGATTGATATTTTGATCAACAATGCTGGCTACGGCGAATACGGCGCGATAGAAGATGTAAGCATGGAGAACGCAAGGAAGCAAATGGATGTAAACCTGTTCGGCCTGGCTCGCGTCACGCAGTTGGTTATACCTCACATGCGCAAACAAAAAAGCGGAAAAATCGTGAACATCACTTCTATCGGCGGCAAAGTGGCTACGCCCATGGGCGGCTGGTATTATGCAAGTAAGTTTGCGGTAGAAGGATTGAGCGACAGTCTGCGGCAGGAAGTCCGGCAGTTTGGCATTGACGTTATCCTGATTGAACCCGGAATAATAAAAACCGAATGGGCGGGAATAGCCAACGACACAATGATGAAAGCCTCCGGGCATTCGGTATATTCCCATTATGCAAAAGCCGCCTCAAAAGCAACCTCTCTTGAAAATAAGTTTCCGGAGCCGGCCGTAATTGCAGAAGTAATCAAAAAAGCCGTCGAATCAAAAACCCCCAAAGCAAGATACGCAAAAGGATTTATGGCCAAACCGGCCTTGCTGGCAAAAAAACTATTGAGCGACGCCCTGTTTGACAAAATTATTTTAAGCCAATTCAAAAGCTAAAATGAGCAAACTGCAAAAAATATCAAAGAACAGGAACTACACGGCAATTAATGCCGGCGGAATAGATACGTGGAAGGAATATTCCATGATTCATCCTAAAAGCGGACAGGAAGTCACCGGAAAAGTATTCCTGAAAGAAGCAACCCGGGCTACCGGAACGGAAATCTCGCTGGATGTGATTCCTCCGGAATCGGAATTGCCCTATTTCCATATCCATAAAAAGAATGAGGAGACATATATCATTCTGAAAGGAGCGGGCTATTTTCAGGTAGATGAAGATTGTTTCCCAGTTGAAGCGGGTAGCATAATCCGCGTAGCGCCCGAAGGGAATAGAGGAATCTGCAATACGTCCGGCGAAGAGATGATTTACATCTGTATCCAGTCAAAAGAAAATTCACTGGAAGAATATTCAACCGGCGACGGCGAACGGCTTCCGCAGCAACCGAAATGGTAATGGATGAGCTTTTGATTGAGAAGATACAGGCTTCGGAGTCCGATGAGGTTGCCGGGATTTTAACGGATGCCTTTATCACCAACCCGGCATATTCTCTCATTTTTATAAAGGAAAATGAACGGAGAGAAGGCTTATGCCGGCTGTTCAAAACCAGCCTTTTGATTCTTAATCAAAAACAAGCTCTAACAAATGTGATAAAAGAAAAAGAGACAGGAAAAATAATCGGGGCATTTACCCTGATACCGCCGCAAGGCGTAAAAACGGGGTTTTCGGTCTATTTGGAAGCAGGAATACTCCGTTTTATTTTAAAATTTGGAATAGCAACCCTGTCCAGGATGCTCCGTTTAGACGAAATTAACAAAAACACACTGAAAGAAGCAATGGCGGCTTCTGAATATTATTATTTGTCGATGGTTGCAATCAGAGAAGAATACAGAGGCAAAGGCATAGGTTCTCATGCAATAAGCAACGCCATTCAAACGCTTGTTTCCTCTAAACCCGCTTGCCGTTTATTAGGGCTGACAACCCAGCTTGCAGAAAATAAACTGTTTTACTCCCGGTTGGGTTTTACTACACTTTCGGAAGGAGAGATAGACTTCAAAGGAGAAAAATACTATAATTATAATATGAAACTCGATCTTTTAGACCGGAGGTGACTGAACGGGTGATTGTCCTGTTTTTGTGTAAAGTTATTTTAGTAATTAAACCCAAAACTGCAAACCTGTTCCAGGAAAAATAAGTTCCTAAGAGGTCAGATTGTAAAAGACACTACAAACCTGAGTTCGGGATAAGAAAAACGAAAAAGGAGGGGTAAGCATCCATTATTTTTGCTATATTTGTAGCTGATAACCAATCAAATAACAAAATATTATGAGTATACTTACCTCAAACAAAATTACTGAAATTTTCTGTATGG
>JAIRKZ010000053.1 GCA_031259845.1 Tannerellaceae bacterium
ATGCAACTGTTTTATTTTAAGCAAAATAAACGATTCTCAGCCAAAGCGAATGTGGACATTACATTCCATACCACCACAGATAAGTATCCAGTGAGGGTTCGTTTTTCCATATATCAGGCCGGTCTTTCTGCATATTCTCTTTCATGCGGCGTTTGCGTTTGGTTACAGAGGCGGCTGCCACGCCCGTCATAACGGCTATTTCGGAAGTGGAAAAACGTAATTTAATCAGGCAACAGGTTAGTATATCAACGTCGGAAAGATGCGTATATTGATTTCGTAAACGATTACCGAATGACGGATAAATCATATTCACTTCGTCATAAAGCATCTGTATTTGCTCTTTACTCAGGAATTTAGGACGCTTTTTTAATTGTCCCGTCAGTTTCATCCGCCGTAATAGCTTTTCCTGCAACATCTCTACCCTATTGCGCCACAATGTATGTTGCTCAACGAGCCGGTCGTGCGTAGCCTGATTTATTTTTTTCTCCTGTAAAGACTGCCTGCAGGCTGATATCTTCCGGTCTAATTGCTGATTATCCCGCCGCAAGCGATTGTTATAATCGTAGGCAATTTGAAGTAAATCATTCTGTTCTTTCTGCTGTTCTTCCAATAGAGGGCGTTGCGCCAATTGTGTGGTGATAGAATGAATTAGCTCGTTGGTTCTGTTTATCTCCTGTTCATTTGCCTGATGCACTCGAATCTGTTCCCGTAACCGGTTCTGCATAGATAGCCTTATATGCTCTGCTCGCAATAATTTCCGTTGGAAGATATAAATCAATGCAAGAGTAATTATAAGGATACAGGTAATGGAAATGAATCCGGCTTTTAACAGGTTGGCTTTTTCTATTCTAAGACGGCTGTTTCTGTTTTCTGCTTGTTGATACTCAGACCGGGCGTGTAATTCGGTTATCTCTTTATGGTGAGCAGATTGAGCGATTGAATCTGTATATTGCCAAAACAATTCGGTATAATATACGGCTTCTTCCCATTGACTAAGATCTCTATTTACTTCGGCAAGTGAAAAATAACAACTTTGTAGTAGTTCAGGATTTTCTGAACCTAATGCTTTGTTAAGATAATGAACAGCAGAATCCGTTTTACCTATTAGCCGGTAAGAATCGCCCAAGTTATGGTATGCCGAATAAATATCTCCCGTATTTTTTGCTTGTTCCAAGCTGACAGATTCATACAAATAGCTAATTGCCTGGTCATATTTCCCTGTCATGTAAAGAGTAATTGCCGCATCATTCAATACGGTTATCAAGCTGGTTGAATCATTCATTTGTTTTCCCAGTTCAACGGCTTGCTCAAGGAGTACAACTGCGCTATCCATCTGTTGATTAAAGGCATAATACCGCCCTATATAATCCAATGCAGTGACACAATATTTCTCCACGCCACTCGCCTGTGCATGTATATAGGCTTCATTAAGTAATCCCTTCGCCTGGTCTAATGCCATCTGATTGAGGCATAGCCAGCCATAGTTAAGGCAAATCAGGTATTGCAACCGGTGGTCTGTGGTTTGCGATGCGGCGTCTCTTGCTTTTATATAAAAGGTAGCCGCCTCTACGGTTTGTCTCAAATCGGCATATACCCGTCCGGCATAGAACCACGTCATTGCCTTGCGGTGGATATCATCCCGGGATTCAAAGTAGCGAACGGCTACCCGAATAAGCGAATCTGAAGTATAGCTGATATTATTCCGGTTCTGCGCCTGGGTATATAGCAGACATCTTATGGCATACTGATAGGTATCCCTGACAGGTATCTTTATCGTATCTAATACCGCTAATGCGCTTTCCGGTTCATCCCACATCATCGCTTCCGCCTGAATCAATCCGGGCAGCAACGCTTCTTCCCTTTGACCGTTTTTACAACCGGGCAAAAACAATAAACATCCGAATATCCATACTACATACTTCATCGTTTCCATATTGCTAACTTGTCTACAGTCAATTGATAGATGTAAACGTCCAGCGATTCTTTCCCTTCCCAAATGTCCGGTATCGCCTCCCGCATGCGTTCCTTTATCCGTAGTTTCCGTTTCGATACAGAAGGCACATCTACACCCATAACAACAGCGATTTCGGAAGTTGCAAAGTTTAATTTAATCAGGCAACAATGCAGTACGTCCAAATCGGACAGGCGGGGAAACGTATGGCGTACATACTTTACAAAACCCGGATAGATTTCTTCTGTTTCGGCCATTAGTTGCCTTCCTTCTTCGGGAGTAATAGCCCTGGGCAAACCTTTCAACTGTCCGGCTAATTCCATGTGCAACAGTAATATGCCGGCAAAATGTTTTTCCCGTTTCTGCAACATCCGGCTTTCTTCGGCCTGCCAGCCGGAGGCAGGTTGCCCGGTTCCGGCATCCTGTAATAAAGAGGTATATTGGTTTACCTCGTTTCCCAACTGCATGTTTTGCTGAAGCAACTGTCTGTTCGTTTCGCGTATCCGCTCCATATCCGCTTGTTGCTCGCGCACCTGTTCTTCCAGTTCGGTATGCCGTTCCAATTGCTCGCTTATCATTTGTATGACGTCTTCGTTCGACTGGATGGCCAGTTGATTCAGGGTCATTTGTTCCGTCAGTTCCTGCAAACGCTTTTTCGCCCGGCGTATGGCGCGTTCTTTCCGTATCAGCCTGCGTTGGTAAAAAAGAAGCGCTCCCCCGCCTGTACACAGGCATACGGCCAGCGCAATCATCCATATCGTTTGTATCCTTATTTTCTCCAGGGCTAATAGATTCTGTTCCCCTGTCTGTTTTTCGCGGTCGTATGCGGCGCGTACGCCGGCCAGTTCGCGGTTGCGCCGCACTTGCAGGATGGAGTCGTTGTAAAGGCGGTATTGGGCGTTGTATTCTACGGCTTGCCGGTATTGCCCCTGCCGTTTGCTCTGTTCGTATAAAGCGAGGTTGCTGTCGCGCAGGGCATACAAATGCGCCGTATCAACGTGTAGCAGAGCGCTGCCGGGCATGGCGGCAGAAAGCTCTCCGCAAACGAATAAGAGCGCCATGCAGATAAAGGCAATAGTATATAAGTATTTCATCCGGCAGGCAGATAATGTTTTCCGTCGGCTAATATACTGCTTTCACCACCCTGTTTCCGGCTGTTACGATGTAAACGCCTCGTTCGCGCAGGGAAACGCGCTCTTCGGTAGCAGCGGCTTTGCCTTGATGGATAAGTTGTCCTTGCAGGTTGTAGACGCTGAAGGATTCGCTCTCCACAAGGCCACTGATGAACAGGCCGCCGGAGGTAGCCGTTGCTTTCAGCCCGTTGGATGGCGAATAGTCGTCAAACTCGGTGGAAGTTTCGTTTCCTGGTTCCGGCTCTGGCTCCGGCTCGACCTCTGGTTCCGGCTCCGGTTCTACCTCCAGCAAAGCGTATGCAGCGCGTGCGTTGAGCGAAGCAATCATATTCCCGTTAGCGGCTTCATTGTCTACCCATGCGAGGCTTTCGGCGGCTTTCGGCAGTCCGGCTCGCTTGGCCAGCGTCATCAGCATGTGCATCTCGTTTCCATAACCGCCTACCCATCCCGGAACGGGCTTTATGGTGTTGTCTTCGTTGAGGAAGTTAGCGTTGAAGATTTCCTTCCAATCGCTTAAATAGTCTATGCCGCCCGCCTCATTGCGCGTGCCGATAGCCGGCCAGTACATGGTGGCGTATTCCCTCGGGAAGTCGGGGTCGCTGTTGAGCACAGTCACCGCCATATTCAGGATGCGGTCTCGCAGAACGGAGCCGTCTGCCGTGCTGTTCTGCCGGATGGCGTGATCCAGCGACCAAGCCATGTAAGCGTATTGCCAGGGGAAGGGAGAGGTTACGTATCCCCTGTCGGAATTGGTGTTCAAGGGAATAAAGCCCAGGGGACTCGGATTGTTGTCCGAGTATTTGTCTGCCGCTTCCAGGTTGTTGTTCATGATTCCCGTGAAGTATGCCTTGTACGCATGGTTGTCGGGCAGGTAGTTGGCCGCGTCGGTAACGTTGCGGAAGCGCCACGCCCAACCGCGCATTTCGTTCTGCCAAAGGAGACCTTGCTCGCCTGACCGGCCGTTCTCTTCGGGCCCGGGCCACGATCCTGACACAGCGTGGTTGGCATAATGCAGCATTTCGTCGCTGTAATAGCGGTCTCCGGTAATCAGGTACGGAACGTAGGCCAGCGACGGCACATGGGCGCCATCAGGGGTGTTGGCAACTCCCTTGAGGTTGTTCAGCGGCTTATTATCGCCCCACGCGCGTCCGTCGAGCCAGTAGTCCGGCTTCTCATTCACCGTTACGATGCCTGATGGGTCGTTCTTGGCGTAGTGTCCGCTCCACGAACCGGCCAGGTCGGCGTGTGCCAGCATGTATTCCCGCTGCGAGGCGGTCTTGTGGACGATGTACTGCGCTGTCCAGTCCGGGTACGGCCCGATGTCTTCCCGGCCGCCGCTGGTAGGCATGTACATTGTCATCCTGCCGAAATTCAAAATGTCGTAACGCTCCCCCTCTCCGTGATGAATCTCCGTGCGGGAAGGGCTGTCTACGGTCGGCATATAGGCGGGCACGGCATTGGCGGCTATAAAAGGCGCGAAGTCGGGCGCTACGGCAGCCTCCGTAAAGCCGTTTACCGCAAACGTCCGGCGCCAACGCGTGGCGTAAGGGTGGTACAGAACGCGCTCCCACGTAACGTTCTCCTGGGGGCCCGAAAAACAGACGGGATACGAGCCGAAGGTATCCGATGCGCTGCCCACGATAGCGACTTCGCCTGCCTGCGATCCTGAAGTCAGACGGATGTAATTGCCTGTTTCCAGTTCATTGTTTACGGTGGTAGAGGTACATCCGTTCGTTGTTAGCGGATTTGCCCCCGGCTTTGCCGCATCCCGGTGGAAGACGTTCTGGTTGTTCAGCAGGATGTCCACGCCGTAAACTATTCCATCGGCTATGGCGACGTCGCGAATATTCTCCACCGTCACATCCACGCGCGCCGTGCCGTCGCTGTAGATTCTTATGTCCCAGATATTGGAAAGGAAAGGATGTTCCGCGCCGTCGTTTTGGGGGATATCTCTGATGCGATATTCTTTCACTAACGGGCCTTCGAGCCATACGTCCGTACTTTGCGTGGAGGCCGTAACCGTAGAGATGTAATGCGTACCCTCAATAGTTAAATCAAGCCGGGCGTCTGGCGCAACGGGCGTAAACGAACCGGCAGGCGCTGCCTCTTCACGGATGTCGTATGTACCGGCGGCAGTGATTTGGGCCGTCAGGATAGCGTAACGGATAGAGCCGTCTACCCATCGGTTTTTAACATCGGTCTGCGTAAGAAACGTACCCACTGCCAAGGCCTCGGTTGCCTGCCCTTCCGGCAATACGATACCGAACGTAGCCCACCCCGTAGAACTAAAAGCATACTGCGCCAACGCTCCGTTATCGCGAAGCAATGTAGCTCCGGCATTGCCTGAAACGATTGCCAGGCAAGCCGTCAGCGCACAAAAAAGAGATTTCTTATTCATATAACCATTTTTGTTATTTGTTGTTTATTACTGTTAGCTGCGCAGTAAAGGTACGAAAAGTTCTCAGTTTCAGAAGTACCCGGCAAGAACTTGCACCAATATATCCATACTGGGGCGATTGTAATGTTTGCCACCATCGTTTGGCTGCATTTGATGTTTTTTGACTTTTTGTGAATTTTTGTGCAGAAATTATCTACCATACAGAAAATTTCAATAATTTTGTCTGTGGTGAGCATAAATCAGCTTACTTTATCAAACACCATATAATACCGTCTTTATGGATATAGAAAATGAATATCTCATAAAAATATCTGAAGGAGACACTGCTGCCTTTGATGCTCTCTTTATTCTTCATTATCCCCGGGTGAAGAATTTTATTGTGGGCTTGGTTAAGAATGAAGAAGATGCCCGTGATCTTTCGCAAGATATATTCTTAAAAATATGGAATAACAGAGAAAAGCTCCCGAAAATAAAATATTTTAAAACGTATCTGTTCCAAATGTCAAAAAATGCCGTCTTTGATTTTTTCAAACAAAATGCAATATTGTCGAAACTATGCCCGAACAACGTAAGAAAATATATAAAATGAGCCGCAAAGAAGGTCTGACTAACGAAGAAATTTCTATCCGACTAAATCTTAGTAAACGTACTGTAGAAACACACATTTCCAATACTTTAAAGGATATAAAAAAATTGTTGACGAGTATCTTGTTATTTTTTTGCTGAAGAAAAAGAAACAGCTCTACTCTATTTGTGGAACTCTATCCCTTCACAGGCTGATGGATCTACTATAGAGGATTTGCAATTGCTGCATCAAAAAACAGGTAATTCAGTTACATACAAATTGAAAAAGGTAAGTATACGCTACATTGTACGCATTGCGGCAATGATTGCCATACCATTGACCTGTTCATTTCTTACTTATTTCTTAACACAGGAATATAGTGTAAAAAATGTAAATATGGTAGAGTGTTTTGTTCCCTATGGCGAAAAACGATTAGTAACCCTGCCGGATAGTAGCCGTGTCTGGATTAACTCAGGTTCAATACTCATATATCCTGAAAAATTTACCGGAGATACACGTATGATATATCTTAGTGGTGAAGCTAATTTCCCGGTGACCAAAAAACCGGATAAGCGATTCGTTGTCAGCACAAACAAATTGAATATAGAAGCACTAGGTACCGTTTTTAACGTACAGGCATATCTTGATTTGCCTAAGATTACAGCCACACTGGAAGAGGGTAAGATCAAGATGGAGACAAAAATGGGCGCCAAACAGTCTCTTATCCTTATACCCAATGAGCAAGTGATATATGACAATAAAAACCAACGATTTACGAAGAAAGTAATAGATGCCAAAAGAGTTGCTTTATGGAAAGACGGATATCTCATTTTTCAGGAAGCATCCTTAGGCGATATACTACATGCTATAGAAAAACGATATGATGTAACAGTACAATTTGACTCCGGAAAATATGAAGGACGCACATTCACTGTAAAGTTCTTTCCCGAAGAAACTTTACCTGAAATTTTGGATATTCTGAAAGGATTTATACTGGATTTTAATTACGCAATAAAAGAAAATACAATATATATTTATTAAAAAACACTTTATAATTACTTTCTAAAATTTGAATCTAATGTTAATTTACACATGGCTGACGGTACTCTTTTTGTCCTGTCTGAACCATGTCTGGGCGGGGTCCAATATCAATATTGTCAACAGCAATATTACCATCAGGGCTGCATTGTATGAGATAGAGAAGCAAACTGGTTATTCTGTCGGATTCGATGAAACGGATTTGAACGTAAATAAAAAGCTCTCTCTTGTTGTTAGGGATTTATCTCTTGAAGATGCCTTAAATCAAATTCTGAAAGATGAGAAATGCACCTACTCTATAAAGGATAAGCATATTATCATTACAAAGAATAAAGAAAATTCTGAGAATAATCTACAACAGGATATAATAATCCAGGGCAAGATTGTGAATGATATAGGCGAAGCGCTGTTTGGTGTAAGCATCGTTGTAGAAGGAACTACAAATGGTACGATGACTGACGTTAACGAGGCTTTTACTATCCATGTAAAAGATGAAAAATCGGTTCTTGCAATCTCTTATGTAGGGTATAATTCCCAGCGGATTACTGTTGGAAAGAATACTTATATTCAAGTGAGTCTGAAAGAAGATAATAAATTGCTGGAAGAGATTGTAGTAATCGGATACAACAGGGTGAGAAAGAAAGATTTGACTACGGCAGTAGCTGTAGTATCTACCGGAGATATAAATGAACGCCCTATTATTTCCGCTGCACAGGCACTCCAAGGTAGAGCTGCCGGGGTTCAGGTAGTACAACCTTCCAGACAGCCCGGGTCTGATTTGTCTATCAGGATAAGAGGGGCAACCTCCATACAGGCCAGTAATGAGCCACTTTATGTTGTAGACGGACTTCCGACGACAACCATTTCCAACCTTAGTGCAAATGATATAGAAAGTATGCAAGTACTTAAAGATGCTTCATCTGCGGCTATCTATGGAGCACGTGCTGCTAATGGGGTCGTATTAATCACGACCAAAAGAGGAAAGGCCGGAGTCCATACTGTTAGCTTTAGTGCTTATGTGGTGTTGGCATTTCAACTGCCGGAGTGGTAAATTATGAAGGTTCGAGGATCATTTTTACAGCGCCTCACCTTTCTCCCCTTAAAGATAATAGTTGGATTCACTGGATAAGCGAATACCTGAATACTGCGGTAATCTTGGTCAATGATGCGGATGCCGTTGCTATCGGAGCGGCATCATTGGGTTATCTCAAAGGATACAAAACAGTAGGGATAATGCCTGTCGGCACAGGGCTTGGTTTCACTGTATGGAGGAATGGGCGGAGATGGAGTCCGTTTTTCAGTTATACGCTTATGGGATGTATCTCTATACCTATGGGAACGTATGATCAGTTAGCCAGTGCGGTATCTTTTGCAAAACGACACCCCG
>JAIRKZ010000066.1 GCA_031259845.1 Tannerellaceae bacterium
CAAATTATACGGGAACAACCCGACAACCTAAGTTTGAAGAAACGAAGACTCAAGGCTGCTTACGACGTGGAGTATCTTAAAAAATTGATTACTTAATTTTCGTGCGTTTGCCCTGATGACCGCTCAATCAAATTTTGACTCCCGGAAAAAATAATTATATTTGTAACCTCATCATCTAAATATGTATACGTATGGACAGACGACATTTTATGAAAACAACCGCTGCTACCCTTGCAGCCTCTGCATGTATATCCGGAAACCGGGTAATGGCCTCTCCCCTCTCTACACCTTTAGCCGGAAAGAAGAAAATAGGCCTTCAATTGTTCAGCCTGCGAGACGATATGGCAAAAGACCCGGAAGGAACCCTGCGCCAAACGGCCGGGATGGGATACAGCTTTATCGAAACGTATGGCTACCGAGACGGGAAGTTCTTCGGTAAAAGCCCCAAAGAATTCAGTGATTTTGTGAGCAGTCTGGGAATGAAGATGACCAGTTCGCATACCGGTTTCGACGTGTACGCGAATGATACCCCCGCCGCCTGGGACGCCGTAAAGAAGAACATGGAAGACACAAAGGCCGCCGGCAGTAAATGGATTGTGCAGGCAGGCTATCCGGGAGCGCGCTATACCAAACTGGATGAGGTAAAGAAGCTGGCCGATACCTTCAACCGCGTTGGCGAGTTAGCCAAAACGTTCGGACTGAAATTTGCCTATCATAACCACAGGGAAGAATTCCGGGCCGTTGAAAACCAGATTCCCTACCAGCTCTACCTGGAACGGACGGAGAAATCCCTGATGGCTTTCCAAATGGATATCGGGCACGTAGCCAACGAAATGGCCGATTACCGGATGTACCTCAAGCTGTATCCCGGACGCTTTGGCTGCATTCATATCCGCGATACAGACGTTATTACGAAGGTGGCAACGGAAATGGGGCGCGGGCATGTAGCGCTTGAAGATGTATTTAATCTCTTTGCCAATGCCGGCGTGGAAGACTATTATGTAGAACAGGAAGAGTACAATTACACGCCGCTAGAATCGGTCAAAATGTGCTACGACTACCTGGCGGCTGCCCAATACGTTGCCTGGTAAGATGCTTGCTTCGAGGGATAAGGTATTAATCCGTACGTCGTGGATTAGTACGATAGGAAACACCGTATTGTCAGCCGCAAAGATTGTTATTGGCCTGATGGCCGGCAGCCTGGCGGTTTTGGGGGATGGGATTGATTCGGCTACAGACGTCATTATTTCAATCGTAATGATATTTACGGCCCGGATTATGCACCGTCCCCCGAACAGTAAATATGTATATGGATACGAAAAGGCGGAAAGTATAGCTACTAAAATACTTTCGCTTGTTATCTTTTATGCCGGCGTTCAGATGCTGGTCTCATCAATCCGGCACATATTTTCGGATGAAACGGGGGAACTCCCGGCCTTAATCGCCATCTATGTAACGGTTTTTTCCATTATCGGTAAATTGGGCCTGACGCTCTACCAGTACAAACAGGGGAAGAAGATAAACAGCCCCATGCTGACAGCCAATGCCATGAATATGCGCAACGACGTGATTATATCCGTCAGTGTATTGCTGGGATTGTTTTTCACCTTCATCCTTAAATTACCCATACTGGATTCCATCACCGGATTGATAGTAAGCCTCTTTATCATCCGCACGTCTGTCTGCATATTCATGGATTCGAACGTAGAGCTGATGGACGGCATAAAGGACGTTTCAATCTATGCCAAAATATTCGAAGCCGTAGAGCGGGTTCCCGGCGCCTGTAATCCGCACCGTGTCCGCTCGCGCCTGATAGGAAACATGTATATGATAGACCTGGATGTAGAAGCCGACGGAAATATCAGCCTGAACGAAGCCCACAACATAGCCAATGAAGTAGAAAACAGCATAAAAGACTCCATAGAAAACGTATATGACATCGTAGTCCATATCGAACCCAAAGGGAAACATCACCCCGAAGAAAAGTTCGGCATTAATAAGGAAAGCCTTCCCGGAGGATGAAAGGGCAAAGGAACTTAAGAGGCATGGGAAGCCAAAGGTGAGGGACTAAGTATCTGGGTTGTTTTGGTTAGCTAATATTATACTGTTTCATTGAGCCGTTCGATAGCTTTATACATTTTTGTATATGAGAGTCCGTTCTCATATCTTTCTGCCCTGATTTATCGTAATCCGGGATATGTCTTTTTAATCTTCTTACCGTGTCGCTTCCATTATTATGCGCCGGACAGCTATCTTCATAATGCAAAATAAACCAGTATTCAATACATTGCAGGCTATCACAGATTACAACCCTGTCATTTGCGGCATACTTGTTCTTCAAACTTGTCAACTGTTCGTTTTCAACCCGGTTCCTTTTGGATACATCCGCATCAAAGACGCATACAATATCGGCATCTTCATTTAATAATTCCACAATTCTTTTTTCGATTTCGAAAACGTTTGTATTCCCAAAAAGACGCGGTTTTACAATACATGTAAAACCTTTGAGTCGTTTTAGATGCTGAAAATAATATTGTTCGGTAATACCTTCACCAACTATATATTGCTTTCTTTTGGTTTCTTGTCGCTTTATTCTTTCTTGCCATGCCGCCGGTTTTTCAGATATTCGGAATAGCCCCGAATTTGCCAAGTTTATATGCCTTCTGCAAAGAACTGATTCTATTTAACCCCTTAAAATCTGTCAGAGGATAGAGCTCGGAAACCCCTTCTTTGTTTTTTGTTGTAAACCAGATATTGTCTTTACGGATAAGGTCTTCTTCAGAGAGAAGGCCGTCATAGTGTGTGGTAAACAAAAGCTGTTCGGTTTCGGATTCTTTAAGGAATTTGACCAACAAAAATTCAATCAGTTTAGGATGTAGCGACGATTCAATTTCATCAATGGCGATAAACCTTCGCGTTTACGTTTCTCAGCCAGAGCCTCCGCTTCGATGACCATCTTTTGCGCTTCGGTCTGCTGTTCGATGACGCCTGCTTTCTGACGTATCTGCGCTTCGGCAACGTCGGCATACTGACGGAGATGTATTTCCTTGAACTTTTCGTAAGCCCTGTCGCCGTCGGGTTTGGCAATGGCGGTAACGAAGAAGCGTTCAAGAGCAAGTCCGTAACCGGCAAAATCGGCGGTCAGTTGCGCGTGAAGCGTCTCCGACAGTTCGCCGATGTGCAACGGAAAATAATAGACCG
>JAIRKZ010000064.1 GCA_031259845.1 Tannerellaceae bacterium
CGGTTGCAGCAGCCTGGCGTCCGTTACTATTCCCGGCAGCGTGACAAGTATTGGGAACGGGCTTTTTTACGGTTGCCTCAGCCTGGCGTCCGTTACTATTCCCGGCAGCGTGACAAGCATTGGAGACTGGGCTTTTTACAATTGCGACAGCCTGACGTCCGTGACTATTCCGGACAGCGTGACAAGTATTGGAGACTGGGCTTTTGCTTATTGCGACAACCTGACGTCCGTGACTATTCCGGACAGCGTGACGAAACTTGGCGTTGAGGTGTTCAGAGGCTGTGATAAATTATTAAGGGAGTAAATTTCCCGTTTTGGCATTTGCCTGAATCAGGCGGGGGGGGTAAATTTCCCGTTTTGGCTTTTGCCTGAATCAGGCAGGGGGTAAATTTGTCGTTTTGGCATTTGCCTGAATCAGGCGGGGGGTAAATTTGTCGTTTTGGCATTTGCCTGAATCAGGCTTCCGGTTCGTTGGTTTCTTTTTTGTTGGCGCGGCGTGTGGCGCGGTTCGCCAGGATGGCGTGGTACTTCTTTACCGTTTCGTTCCAGGCTATAACAAAGTTATAGGGAATGTTGCCGTGCAGGTCGTGCGATTCGTCTTCGCCGTCGATGTGTATTTCATCGTCCAGGTCTCCGGGGTCTATCGCTACGTTGCCTCCCAGGCCGTCGGCCAGCAGTTGTGCGTCGAGCACGTTTGCCATCGCCGTGTAAAGGACGTCTATCTGCGCCCGGAGCTGCCTCAGGTCTTCTTTGGGTTTCGCTACGCTCTCGCCTGTCCGTTCGGCCCTGATGGCGAGAAATTCCTTTTCGGCGGCCTCTATCGCCGTTACCCAGTCGGTAAGCGCCAGCAGCGTAACGGCGGGGGCATAGTCTCCCTTGAGGTCTTGCAGTAAATTGTACAGGGCGCCCGACTCGGCGGCGTTATTCCCGCTCAATACGAACTTCCTGTGTCCTTCCAGCAGATTGAAGAGTTGTTTGGCAGCCTTTTGTTTGGCTGCGTCGGGCTGCGCCTGCGAACCTTTCGCGATGCTGTGAAACCCGCGGAAAAGCTCGTCGCGTTTTTTGTCGGCCGCTTCAAGTTCTTCGGTATACGTGCTCTTGCGCAGCACCACCAGCAGTTCGTCTGCCTTTCGGCGAAGCGGCGTAAATTTGTCGTACAACTTCTCCAGGCCAATGTTGCTGCTGCCGAAATGGTCTACCCCTTCCTCGAAATCTGTAAAAAATTCGAACCATTCCTGGTTGTGGAGGTTGTTTAGCGTAATTCTTAATACTTTCATTAGCAATACTGAATTTGATTGTTTCTACTAAAAAATAAATATCCGTAAATATACGGAATATTTCATATCTCCCTTCGGATTGCAACAATAATTTTTCCCGTATATTTGTATTTGTTCTTTAAACCTGTTAACAAACTGCAATAAAAATAGATAGTCATGAAAAAAATCGTATTTTTTTTGTTTTGCTTAGGATATGTGGTTGCGTTATTGCAATGCTACAGGATTGAAAATTCAGATGATGAAATTTTCCCTCCTGAAGCATGGGATTATTCAAAGGTAGCATTCATTGCACGAGTTTCGCTTTCTAATAACAGTGCGCCATGGTTTTTGTTTACGGTTGATAATACAGGAAATAATGTGCGGCAAATAGCCGGAATAACTACGACATGCAGTAAGCCTGTATGCTCTCGTTCGGGTGAGAAATTATTGTTTTCAACGTTGACAGATGATTATAAGTATAAATTGTATGTAACTGATACGGATGGGTCTGAACTTATCTTAATCGACAGCGCTGATGTTTATTGTGGAAATGCTGACTGGTCGCCTGATGATAAATATATTGTTTATGTTAAATGTTCGGACCCTTATTGGAATAATAGCGATTTAATTCTCTATAATATATCAGACAAAACACATACCGTTTTGCAAAATGATGGAAAAGCCTCATCTCCAAAATTTTCACCAAATGGAAAACAAATTGCTTATTGTAAGTCAAATGAAGTTTACAAAATGGACATTAATGGAAATAACAACCAATTAGTAATTAGCAATGCTTCTTGTCCAAACTGGTCGCCGCAGGGAGATAAAATTGTGTATTTATCGTCAGGCGCCGATATGAGTTCGCAAATATTTGTAGCAGATGCTGATGGGAGTGGTCAAAAACAATTGACCTCTTCCGTATCGCCGGGATGGTGGGATAGTGGTTTCCCCCGTGACGGGAATGAAGACCCTCAATGGACGCCTGACGGGAAGAAAATTGTATACGTGTCGTGGGAAAATACAAAACCGGAAATATTTATTATGAACGTAGATGGAAGTAATAAGATACGACTGACTACGGCAGAATTTCGAGATGAAAATCCCCAGGTAACACCTGAAGGACATTCCATTTTATATTCTTCGAGAAGGTCTGATATGATAAACGGTGGAATTTGTATTATGGCATTAGACGGAAGTAATCAGAAAGCGCTTGTTAAAGAAGGTATCTATCCTGTTGCATGCAAGTAGTTTTTACATTTGCAAAACTATATTTCGGACATAAAACAGACCGTATGATACTAACCTGTGCAATCGTAGACGACGAACCCCTGGCGGTAAGCCTGCTGGAGAGTTATGCAGGCAAAACGCCTTTCCTGAAGCTGTCGGGCGCATACAACAGCGCCGTAGATGCGTTGGCCGGGCTGGAAAGGGAAAGGGTAGAACTGCTTTTCCTGGATATACAAATGCCGGAACTGAACGGCATGGAGTTTTCGCGCATGGTTACGGGCGATACGCGCATTATTTTTACAACGGCCTTCGGGCAGTATGCGCTGGACAGTTACAGGGTAAACGCCCTGGATTATTTACTGAAACCGGTGAGCTACCCCGCTTTCCTGCAGTCTGCCCAAAAGGCGCTGCAATGGTACGAATTACTCCGCAAATCGGGCGCTAACACAGCGGAAGCGGCGGATAAAAAGCAGGAGCCGGAATCTATCTTTATCAAAAGCGAATACAAACTGATACAAATCGAACTGTCTGCGATTCTTTATATAGAAGGGTTGAAGGATTATGTGAAGATTTACCTCGAAGGCCAGCCGCGCCCCGTCTTATCTCTTATGAGTATGAAAAATATGGAAGAGCTGCTTCCCGCAAGCCGCTTTATAAGGGTGCACCGCTCGTTTATCGTGCAAGCTGAAAAGATAAAGGTGATAGAGCGTAACCGCATTGTCTTCGGAAAAGAATATATCCCGGTATCAGACAGCTACAGGGAGAGTTTCAACGCTTTCCTCGCCAGGCGCTCGTTGTTTTTTAAAGCGTGAGGAGGTATGGACGCTAAAAGAGGGAGACGAAGAGTTTTTCCAGGTTCCGCAGCATAAGGCGGCTCTCTCCCGAATAATTGTTTACAAATACGGCTACGGCATACTGCCGCCCGTCTTTGGTTACGTATCCCGCAAAACTCCTTACGCCGCTCATCCCGCCGCTTTTCAGCAAGGCCTTTCCCTGTAGCGGGGAACCTTTCAGGAAATTAGCCGCCGAACCTTCCAGCCCGGCTTTGGGCAGGGAGGCAAGAAAGGCGTCGGGCTGCCGGGCCTGGCTTCCCATCATGTAGCATAACAGGCGGCAAACGAACGAAGCCGTCACTTTATCGGCTGCTGCCAGCCCCGATCCGTCGTACATCCGGAGCGAAGAAACGTCAAGCCCTCTTTCCCGCCAATACGCTTTCACCACCTCCACCCCTTTTCCCATGGAAGAAATAACCTCTCCCGGTTTGCCTTTATACTGCAGGCCGAGCGTTTTCAATAAGGCGTCGGCAAACAGGTTATGGCTCCGCTCGTTGACAATCCGCACAATTTCGCGAAGAGTAGGGGAACAGGTGGTAAGCAGCGCCTTCCGTTCGCCTGTGGGCCAGTTGTTCCCGGCCGATAAGATGCGGTAACACGTGGGGGTTCCCTCAACGTCAATCCCTTCCTTCCGTAAGCAATCAGAGGTGTATTGGGCCAGAAACAGGGCCGGGTCCGGGATGTCTCCCCGTATAGGGAAACGCTCCTTACCTGCCGGAATAACGCCATATAAGTAACGGTCGTTAGCAAAAGGCGCCCCCACGATATAACAGCTATCCGTCTTTACGGAAGCAGCCTTCAGGTAATTATGAAAATGAATGGCAGGCATGGCGGGCGCCGTCTCCACAATTTCCGGCGTACTGCCCGCAACCCCCGTATTGAGGTAAAGCCTGTATAAATTATCAAACACGGAAATGCCATAACTGCCGGCGCCATAATAACTCCCCATATCCTCATGCACCCACTTCATCGAAATACCTTCCGTATCAAAAATGCTTTCGTCTGCAATAACGGCGCCGGCAATCCTCCTGATGCCCGCCTTCGCCACGGCCTGTATCCATTGGGGCATAAACGTATTCCGATCAGGCGTATACCCGCTTCTGTTTTCTGCAAAATGCGAAGAGCCCAGCGTAGGGTCGCCGCTCCCCCTGATATATAAATTCCCTTCCAGCGTCCCGTTCACTATTTTGCCGTCATACTCCAGGGCCGTTTCATACCTGTAATCTTCCCCCAATAATTCAAGGGCGGCAGCCGACGTAACTAATTTTAAAACAGAAGCCGGCGTCAATTCACGGTCTGCGTCATATTCATAAAGCGCCTCCCCGCTTCCCACGTCCTTAACCATAAGGGAAAAAGAAGCCCCCCTCATCGTTCCAATCTTCAGTAATTGCTTAACAGGCTGGTCTTGCGCCGCAAGCGCCGGCAAGAGGCAAAGGCACAGGCACAGTATCGCTAATTTAGTATGCATAACGGCGATTTATATCTCATCTAAGTTAAATAAAATTTCTACATTCCCTAAAAAATCCCTAAAACAAGGGATAAATATACAAAGTTTATTCTGTATTTTTACCGAAACAATCATTTGCTGGAAAATATGGTGTAAAAATACCCTTTTGGGGGATTGACGTACAGGGGATAACAGAGTACCTTTATATCAAAAAAGATACGACAATTTGTGTACGAAATAAGCGACCGGTTATTTTACACGGATAGATTATTAGCCAATGGAATCATTTTGTTTATAATATATAGTTACGAATTTTTAATGTGTGTATTTTATGAAAAAGAGAAGACTACTCATTATCTGGGCAATGTTCCTTGTTGTATTTGGCGCATGGGCTAAGCAACGGACGGTTGACCAGGCAAGGGCATTGGCGAAGACCTTCCTCGCCAGCCCCTCTGCGGCGGGCGTTGCAACCGGCGGACAGCCGGATCAGCTAACCCTTGTGTACACGGCGACAGGCGCGGAAAGCGGAAAGCCTGACGTCTCGTATTATTATGTGTTCGACCGCGGCGCAAGCCGGGGCTTCATCATCATTTCGTCTGACGACCGGGCGAAAGAAATCCTCGGTTATGCCGATGCCGGCAATTTCGATATCAAAAAACTGCCCGACAACTTCAAATACTGGCTCTCGGTATACGAAAGGGAACTGGAGCTATTGGCAGGAATACCGGACTCGGATACGAAAATCCAATTCCAGCCCAATCCGCCGCCCCTCACCCGTGCGCCGAGCTTTGAAGCATCGGTTGCCCCCTTAGTGAAAAGCAAATGGGGCCAGGGCGACCCGTATAACCTGCAGACGCCGATTTACGGAGGCAGTCATTTAGTGACCGGCTGCGTGGCAACGGCGATGGCGCAAATCATGAACTATCACGAATGGCCGGTTACCGGTACCGGTTCGCATACGTATACTTCTGCTACACTTGATATAACCTCCACCGCTGATTTCGGCGCTACTACCTACGATTGGGCGAATATGACCGATATGTACGGCAGCAGCGCTACTACCGCACAGAAAAATGCGGTAGCCACCCTGATGTTCCATTGCGGCGTAGCGGTGGAGATGGATTATAATACGACTAGTGCGGGAGGCAGCGGCGCTTATTCTTCAGACGTTCCTTATGCCTTGCGAACATACTTCGGTTATGATCCGGGCATGGAGTTTCTTTACAGGGATTATACAGTCCATAGCGAGTGGGTGGAACTGCTGAAAACCGAACTCACCTCCGGGCGGCCTGTCTATTATAGCGGTCAGGGCGGCGCCGGCGGACATGCTTTTGTGTGCGATGGCTACGATACGAGCGATAAGTTCCATTTCAACTGGGGATGGAGCGGTTTGTCCGACGGATATTATGAACTCTCCGCCCTTGATCCGATCAGTTTGGGAGTTGGCGGCGGAAGCGGAGGCTTTAATTACAGCCAGGGCATTATCACAGGTATTCAGAAACCTCAGCCTATTCCCGGCGAAACCAGTTTCAAATGGCAGTATAATGCTGTGTCATCTAATAAAACTTCGCTCGCTTCCACCTCCGATCAGTTCAATTTGTCTGTTACAAGCTTGTGGAATTTAGGAGAAGCGGCATTTACCGGCAGTATAGGGGCAGCTTTATATACGGAAGGTAATTCTTTAGTAAACTACCGGCAAATGGTTACTATTTCTTCCGGTAACGCCGTTGAGCCAGGGTATGGATGGAATCCGCTCACCATGTCTAATTATACTCTTCCAGGCGGTTTATCTGCGGGCGTTTATAAACTCTATCCGGCATATAGCGTTGCGCCCAATCCGGATGTACCTCACCTCATGGGTGCGCCAAGCGGAGGAGTTCCTTACCTTATTATTAACGTAGCAACTAATGGCTCGGTGAGCATTAGCCAGTTTGTAGACAGGCCCAACCTGACGCTGGAAGAATTTACCGTAGACTCTTTATATCGAAACCGGATTGCAGAAGTAAAGGCGAAAATCACAAATAATGGAGCCGACTATATCTGCGATTTGAGATTACTACTCCAGGGTTCGTCAAGCCAGCAGTTTAGTTGCCCCGTAGCAATCGGTAAAGGCGAAACGAAAGAGTTTACATTTGTTATTCAGCCGACGGTGACGGCAGGTAACTATACGCTTGATTTGTCTTACGAAACGACAAACGGAGACGGTAATAACTGGACTTCGCTGGGCTCAAAATCCGTAACGGTACAGCCCGTGCCGGCGAATCCTTCGGTTTCGCTGGTAGGAAACCTTTCCTTCCCCAATGCAAACCGGGTGAGCAAATTAGCGCCCCGGCTAAGCGCCAGGGTAAAAAATACCGGCGGCTTTTATGGCAATATAATAGAAGCAGATGTTCACAACACGGGAGGCTACTATCTTCTTTCTTTCGGATCGCAGACTGTGACGCTTGAACAAAATGAAGAGAAAGATATCGTATTGAATTCCGATATTGCTTTAGAGCCGGGGAATTATAAGGTCAGACTATGGGCGGCCGGCAATTCTCCAACTGCTTTAAATACTCTGATTGACTTCACCTTAGTAGAGCCGGAAACAGACAACACGCTGTCTGGCCTGACGCTGAGCGCCGGCTCCCTGTCGCCTGCCTTTGCCCCGGCTACGCAAGACTATACCGTGAGCGTATCCAGCGCAACAAGCGCCATTACCCTCACCGGCACGGCAACCAGTCAGTATGCCGCTATTGTGGGTAATGGAACGAAACCCCTGGCGCCGGGCGAGAATAAATTCACCCTCGTGGTGACCGCCGAAAACGGAGGGTCTAAAACCTACACCATCGTCGTCACCAGGGATACGCAGTCTATCCCCCTCAACGCCGGTTGGATCAGCATCACCGGAGGTCCCTTCACCTACGATGGCGCGCAACAAACGCCTGCCTTTACCGTGAACGACGGCACGCAGGATCTAACGGAGGGAACCGACTATACCGTAGTCTATGGTGAAAATATAAATGCCGGAAGCGGAGCCGGCTCTGTTACCATCACCGGTGCGGGGGTGTATTCGGGTACGGTAAGCAAGACGTTCGATATCGGAAAGAAAGCCCTTACGGCTACCGTTACTTCGGTGTCTCCCAAGACATACGACGGAACGAAGACAGCTGCCGTCGTCCTCACGCCCAGCAATCTGGCTGCCATCGACGCCGGACAGGTAAGTCTGACGGCCACCGCCGAGTTTGACAATAAGAACGCAGGCGTCAACAAACCCGTCGCCATCACAGGCATCACCCTGAACGGGGCAAAAAGCGCCAACTACGAGGCTCCCGACCCTTCAGTCTATACCGGTCTGGCGGCTGATATTACCCCCGCGCCGTATGCCTATACGATTGCTGCGGCGCAAACCATACTGCAGGGCAGTTCGCTGACAAATATTGAGGCCCCTGCCTTCGGAACGGGCGTTATTGTAGAAGGCAATGCCGAGCAGGTAGCCGGTACGCTCAACTGGTATGCCGACGCTACATGGACAACGCCGGCCGACAACGCCGCCTTTGCCGCACAGGGCAATGTAACCCTGTATTGGAAGTTCATCACCTCGGATGCCAACTACACGCCTTCCGAAAAAACCGGCGGCCCCGTAGCCTTTACTGTTGTAGCCGGCGATCCCCAGGATATTTCGTTTGCCATGACAAGCCCCGTTACGAAGATATTCGGCGACGAAGCCTTTACCAATCAGGCTACCAACAACACGCCGGGAGGAGGCGCCATCACGTACAGCAGCAGCGACCCATCCATCGCAACCGTTGAGCCGGCTTCCGGACTGGTAAGCATCCTCGCCGCCGGGTCGGTAACGATTACGGCGAAGGCAGCCATGGTGCCGGGACAATACCGCGAAACAGAGGCTTCCTATACCTTGATAGTAAGTCCCAAACCGCTGACAGGCGCCCAGGTGAGCGTAGCAGGCGCGTATACCTACGACGGTACGCTGCAAACGCCCGCTGAAGCCAATGTAAGCGTAAGCCTGGGAGGACAAACCCTGGTACACAATACGGATTATACCTTCAGCGGAGGAGGACAGAGCGTAGGCGAAGCGTCTATCACCGTAACAGGCCAGGGCAACTATACCGGCACGGCTACCGGTAGCTTCACGATAGGCAAACGTACCCTGACCGCCACCGCCACCGCCGCCGATAAGGTGTACGATGCTACAACAGCGGCGGTAGTTACCCTCACGCCGGGCAATGTGACAGGCAGCGAAACCGTAAGCCTCACCGCTACCGGTACATTTGCCGATGCCAACGCCGGCGCCGGCAAGACGGTAAGCCTTTCCAACATCCAGCTAGGCGGAGCCAATGCAGGCAATTACAATCCGCCCGCCATAAACAGCATCGTAGCTCCGACGGCCAGCATCACGCCGGCCGGTTATATCTACACCGTGGGCGCTACGCAAAGCGTTACGATTGGCAGTACGCTGGAGGTGATCAACGTAGCCCCGCCCCAGGGCACGGGCGTAAACAACGAACCGGTAAGCGGAACGCTGCAATGGTTCAGCGACCCTGCGTTTGCAATGCCTGCTACCGATGCAGCCTTTGCCACGCTTGGCGACATTACGCTCTATTGGCGCTTCACGGCTGCCAATCCGAATTATACCAATAGCCCTGCAACAGGCGTCACCCTGTTCACCGTAACCGATGGCGACCCGCAGCCCATCAGCTTTGCCGAAAGCGAAGTGACAAAAACGTATGGTGATGCTGACTTCACCCTCACGGCTACAAATGCAGACGACGGCGGAGCCATCACATACCTGAGCACCGACCCCACCGTGGCGACGGTTGATGCAACTACCGGGCAGGTGCATATCCTCAAGACAGGCGTGGCCATCATCAAGGCGCAGGCGGCTGCCGTTCCCGGCAAATATGCCGCTTCGGAAGCTTCCTATACGCTGACCGTCAATCAGAAATCCCTGTCGGGAGCCACGGTTACAATCAGCGGCGTCTATACCTATAATGCGAACCAGCAGATACCTTCCGCCCAGGATGTAAACCTGAGCCTCGGCGGCCTTACCCTGACGCATCCCGCAGACTATACCTTTGCTCTCACCCAGGGCGGCATAGATGCAGGACAGGCCACCCTCACCCTGACGGGCGCAGGTAACTACACCGGCACGGTAACCGGCGTTTATCAAATTGATAAAGCTCTGCTGACAATAGACATTGCTTCCAGCATAGTGGCGCCCAAAGCATACGACGGAACAGCGGATGCCGTCATCACCTCGGTAGGTTTCACCGGCTTGACAGGAAGCGAAACGTTATCGAAAGAGACTGACTATACCGTGACGGATGCACGCTATAACAGCGCGAACGTAGCCGACGCCAACCTGGTGACAGCTACCGTGGCCCTGATTGAAACCGGCCCCGTAGCCCGTAACTATACCCTGACCAGCGGCGCCTTCAGCAAAGCGGCAACCATAGACAAGGCTACCGTAGCCGCCGGAGCCGACCAAAGGGTGGAAGCGCTCGAAAACTATGCGCATGCGTATGACTTTGACCTCGAAACCCTGCTGCCTGCCATCACTGGCACATTTGGCAGCGTGAGTTATGCAATTGACGCAATAGACAATAGCGCCGGCGTGCTGGGTACGCTGAATTATACCGGCGGAACGAACCTCGTACTTCCCGTCCAGGCCGTAGCCGCCGGGCAGTCGGCCATTGTCACCATCCGGATAGCAAGCGACAACTATACAGACATCCTTGCCGTTATCCGTATTGTTACAACCTCCAGGAAACAGGTGAATATTTCGGCCGTCATGGCGGGCGGCGTATACAATGGCAATGCTTATGCCTATAACGGAACGCCGGTGATAACCGAAGTTTTAGGAGGCGAAGCAGTAACAGGCCTTACCCTGGAGACGCTCTACGAAGATGCCGCAGGCGTCCGCACGGCCACAGCCCCGGTGAACGCCGGCAACTATAAGCTGATACTCTCCGTCCCGGCCGACCATGTGCTGTACTTCGGTTCAGCATCGTTCGAGTTCGGTATCACACAGCGTCCGGTACAGATTGTGGCCGACGATAAGACAGCCCTGGCAGGCGATCCGCTTCCGGCCTTCACTTACCATATAACCGGAGTGGTGGCGGGAGAGACGGCCATCACAGGCGCTCCCGTCTTGTCCTCGCCTGCGGCGAATATGTCGGTAGCAGGAAGCTATGTAATTGAGGTAGACCTGACCGGCGTAACGCCTACGGCCAATTATACCTTCGATTCCACGCCCGCCCGTACAGGCGTGCTGAGGGTGGAAGCGCTGGAGCCGAACATCATCCCGGTAGGCGGCGTAAGCCTCAACGTTTCCGGCAAAGAGCTGGCAATTGGCGAGACATTCCAGCTGGAAGCCCGGGTATATCCTGCCAATGCAACGAACGGGGCAGTGACCTGGCATACTTCCAATCCGGCTGTAGCCACCGTAAGCGATGACGGCCAGGTAAGCGGTATAGCCCAGGGAACGGCTATCATTACAGTCACTACTGACGACGGAGGCTACGAAGCTTCCTGCACAGTCACGGTAGGGAGTAACACGGTGGGGACAGAACAAATCTCGCAGGATGTGACAGTCTTCTTCCATCAATCAACCTTGCTGGTAAACAGCCCGTCTGGCGAAACTGTAGCCCTCTATTCCTTCAACGGCCAATTACTTTTCCATGACAGGAAGCCCAGGGGCGAAGCCGCCTTCACGATTGGCCTCCGGATAGGCGAAAAGATACTGATAGTGAAAGGCAGCTCAGGCTGGACGAAAAAGATCTACATCAGATAAGCGCTGCCTGCCGGCGCTTCTCCAAGAGAAGATTCCAATAAAAACAAAAGCTGAACCCTGAAAAGTTCAGCTTTTGCTTTCCTGTTTGCCTGCATAGTTGAGAGAAGTCTTTGAGCGATTAATTGGCTTTCCGTGAAAGTTTAGTATATTTACGGAAATTATCAAACCGGAAGAAGTTGTTAACAGCATGAAAAAACTTGTATTGTCATTTACTTTGGTTGCACTTTTCCCATTAAGCCTGCCGGCCCAGTGGAATGCGTTTGTAAACAATTATGGGAAAGATTTGTTTGGCAGGGGGGCTAAAACATGGAATATACAGATATATGACACAAACCGTATCTATCTGGGAAATCAAAAAGGCTTATTGGAATATAACGGGAACGACTGGCGTCTTTATCCGGTAGATAATCAAAAAGACGTTCGCTCGGTATACATCTCTAAAAGGGAGAACAGGATATATGCGGGAGGAGATGGCGAGTTCGGCTACTTTGAACCGGACCGTACCGGCCGCCTGAGGTATACCCGCCTGTCAGGCGAGGTAGTGGCCAGCCATCATTTAACCGGCGGCTACTGGGGGATATATGAAATAGATAACCTTACCTATTATGTTTCCGACAGGCATATCGTAAAGCAAACAGGCGATAAATTTACCGTTATCCACAGCGAGCACAAGATAGACTGTTCCAATATCGTAAACGGCGTATTGCTGATAGGCACAACGAACGGCGTAAGGATGCTGGTGGGCAACTCTTTGCTGCCGGTGGCCGGCGAGGAGGCTGTACGCGGGAAAACGATACGCGCCATCGCGCCCTGGCAGGCAGGCTGCCTGATAGCAACCGCTTCCGACGGCTTATTTTATGCCTCCGGCAAAGAAATAGTCCCTTTCGTTACAGGCGTGGAAGAATTTATGCGGCGTAATGAAATTTTCTCGCTGGCTGTTTCTTCCGGCTGCATTGCCGTAGGAACCATTCATAAGGGATTGGTATTGCTGGGCGCCGGCTCACGTCCGCCTGTTTATTACAACGAACAGAACGGCTTGCAAAACAACACTATTCTCTCTTTAGCGTTCGACGCCCGTAACAACCTTTGGCTGGGGCTTGACGATGGCATTGATTATATACAGCTCCAGTCGCCTTTTTCAAACTTATATACCTCGCCCAATGCCTACGGCAGCGGGTATGCGGCATTGCTCGCCGGCAATTATTTATTGCTGGGGACGAATCGCGGACTGTTTTATACCCAGGCGCCTGTAGCCCCGGGCGAAAACCCGCCGGAGTTCCGGCTCATCCACGAACTAAGCGGTCAGGTTTGGGGGATAACGAAAGTAAACAACGATATTTTTTGCCTGCACGATAAAGGCCTGTACCGGCTGAAAGAGAATGGAACCGAGTTGATACCCGGCCTCCGCGGGGCATTATCCTGCATCGCCATAAAAGGACAGCCCGGCGTATGTTTGGTGGGCGCATACGAAGGACTGTTCCTTATAAAGGAAACGAACAATAAATGGTCTGTCCGTAAAAAAATCATGGACGGCGCCGTCTGGCTGAAAAACATGGCATTCCTCCCTCCCGACATCCTTTGGATTCGTGCGCTCGACCAGGGAATAATCCGCCTGCAGGTAGATACGGCAGACTTTTCCATCAAAGAATACACCTTATACGACCGCTCGTCCGGTTTTGACTCAATTGACGAGTTATACCTTCACCAAACGGGCGATTCCGTCTTCTTCTCGTCTGCATCCGGGATATATACGTATGATGAATCGCAGAAACGTATAATCCCCTCAACCGGTCTGCCTCCTTTCCTGGCGGATGAAATATATCCCGTACTCAAGCAATCGGGCAGCCACGTGTATGCGCTTTCGTCGCGTATGATTCAGGCGTGGAACGCATCTTCGCCCGGCGGCCTCCCCCCGGCTGTTTACCCCTTTAATTTTAATCAGATAGAACTTATCCCGTATTACGAATCCATGGCCTTCATGTACGATTCGCTGGTTATTATACCCAATGGCAATGGCTTTGCCCTCTTAAACAAAGCCGTTTGCAGGGAAAAAGAGAAAAGAGAGCTGTACATGCGAAACGTATATATCACCCATCCGAAAGATTCCCTGATTTATACAGACAACTTCCGGCATACCGGCATGACGCCTGAAATACACTATAACGAGCGTTCGCTCCGCCTGGAATATGCCGTCCGTATGTGTGGCCCCGGGAGCGCCGTAAAATACAGGGTAAGGCTGAAGCCCGGCATGCAATGGACGGAATATTCCCCCATAGCGGTAAAGGAGTACAACAATCTGAAAGAAGGAGATTACGCCTTTGAAGCAGAAGCCTTATTTGCCGACGGGAGCGTATCTTCCGCCTCGTTCTCCTTTACCGTTCTTCCCCCCTGGTACAGGAGCGCCGGCGCATGGATTGCCTACCTCGCCCTGTTCCTGCTGTCAATATACCTTTTATACGAAGCCGACAAACGCCGCATCCTGCAAAACAGAAAGGCCGAAGCGGCCAAAAGCGAAAACGAGATACGCCTGAAAGAACAGGAGATTATAAAACTGAACACCGAAAAATTAGAACAGGAACTCACGTTCAAAACGCAGGAGCAGGCCAATCTAATGATGAATATCTCCCGTAAAAACGAAATATTGACTGCTATTAAAGACGAGTTATATAAAATAGCCGCCGAGTTAAAAGGAGAATCGTCGGCCAAAGCCAAACGGATGCTGATTGTCCTGAACAACAGTATCGACACAAACATAGCGTCGGACAATGCCCTGAAAGGCTTTGAAGAACAATTCGACCTGGTGCATAACAACTTCACCAAAAAACTCAAAGCACATCACCCCGATTTAACCGTTTCGGAGCTGAAAATGTGTATGTACGTAAAAATGAACCTTGCCTCCAAAGAGATAGCCCCCCTGCTGAACCTCTCTGTGCGCGGCGTAGAAACCCTGCGCTATCGTTTGCGAAAAAAACTGAACCTCGAACGCGAAGACAGCCTCCGCAAATATCTGGATAAAGTATCCGTTCAAGTCGTATCTACGTAAGAAACTGTAGTCCTTACAATCAGTTGATACTTTTTCCCAGGCTTTGCAGCAGCCAGTCTGTCCATGCAGTCATAATCTTACATTTTCAATAATTGCTGCTACTGCCTGTCAGAACGTTTAAAAGGTTTGAAAGGTTTAACCCGGTTGAGAGGTTACGGCTGCGAGCCGGAGCTTCGCCGCTGACAGGTAGCCTTGGCGGCTCACCCCCCGGTCTTGCGGGTTGCCCCTTCGAGCTTTATTACCGGCCCTTGGGAATTTATTACCGGCCCCTGGAGCTTTAAATCCTGTACCTGGAGCCTTAAATCCTGTACCTGGAGCTTTAAATCCTGTACCTGGAGCTTTAAATCCTGTACCTGGAGCCTTAAATCCTGTACCTGGAGCCTTAAATCCTGTACCTGGAGCTTTAAATCCGTTACTTGGAGCTTTAAATCCTGTACTTGGAGCCTTAAATCCTGTACTTGGAGCTTTAAATCCTGTACCTGGAGCCTTAAATCCTGTACTTGGAGCTTTAAATCCTGTACTTGGAGCCTTAAATCCGTTACTTGGGGCTTTAAATCCGTTACTTGGAGCCTTAAATCCGTTACTTGGAGCCTTAAATCCGTTACTTGGAGCCTTAAATCCGTTACTTGGAG
>JAIRKZ010000056.1 GCA_031259845.1 Tannerellaceae bacterium
CTCCGGTGGTCGGCAGCAAGGCTCCGGTGGTCGGCAGCAAAGCTCCGGCGATTGGCAGCAAGGCGCCGGCGATTGGCAGCAAGGCGCCGGTGGTCGGCAACAAAGCCCATGCCGCCGGCAACAAGGCCCCCGCCGCCGGACGCAAGGCTGCTTTCCCTTTAGCAGCGCCGGCGCCGGCGGAGCGCTTCTCTCCGGGAAGGGCGGCGGGCGGATGGGCGGGCGGGCCTTCCGTGCACAAAATCCTGCCGCGCGAGGTATAAGGACTGTCCAATAATTAGACAGTGGTGTCTAATTATTGGACAGTCCTTATTTCCCCCCGTGCAGTTTATTACGGTATGAATAAACAACTTAGCTGTTTTGGCACAATAATTGCACTTTTATTGGAAACATACAATAAACAGCATAATATGAAAACGATTCTTCGCAACTTTTTCTTTGTAGTAAAGCGATTCAAAATGGCTACGTTGCTTAATGTGGCCGGCCTTACGGCAGCTTCCGTCGCTTTCCTGGTGTTGGTGATGCAGGTGGGCTTTGAATATAATTTCGACCGTATGCACGCCACTTCCCACCGCGTATACCGCGTAGAGGTGAACCGCGAAAAACTCTGGGGCATTATCCACTCGCGCGGCTTTGTAGAGGCTGTGATGCAGTCTTCGCCGCACATCGAAGCGGCCACGCTCATCAATCCGTTCAATACCGGCGCCTATTTCACTGTCGGGCAGGAGGGCGAAAGGAGGGGTTTTAAAGAAACAGTCACCACTTGCAGTCCCGGTATAATTAAGGTGTTCAACTTTCCCATTATCCAGGGCAACCCTGATTGCCTCTACGAGCCTGAAAAGGTGATTATCCCCCTCAGCCTGGCGCAAAAGATTTTCGGCAACGAACCGCCCGTAGGGAAAGCGCTCCACGCCGAAGAGAGCATCTGGACCAAGAGCGGCCACAACTTTACCGTAGGGGCCGTATACAGGGATTTCCCCGCCAATACCCAGCTGAAGAACACCCTCTACACCGCTATGGACGCTAATTATGATATAAACAATTTCGGCGCGGCTAATTTCATCTGCTACCTGCTGCTCGACAGTTCTTCGTCAAAAGATAATGTGACCAGTAACTTCAACGCCTCCTTCGATTTTGAAAAGATAAGCTGGACGCCGGAAGAAGCAAACAGCCTGGAAATATCCCTCACTCCCCTTACCGGCGTTTACTTCCAGAAAGATATGCAGGATACGGGCATACAGAAAACCGGCAATAAGGACACTACATTCATCCTGATAGCTATCGCTCTGCTTACGGTAATCATCGCGGCTATAAACTTCACCAACTTCAGCGCCGCCCTGGCCCCCATGCGCCTGAGGAGCGTCAACACGCAAAAGGTGCTCGGAAGCTCCAGCGCCGCCTTGCGCACCGGTTTTTTATTCGAAGCCGTAGCCCTCAGCCTCCTCGCCTTCGCGCTGTCGCTGTTCGTTCTCTACTCACTGGAAAAGACGGACTTCCTCTCCTTTATCGAAGCCGATCTGCGCCTCTCGGCCAACCTGTGGCCAATCTGTATTGCCGGTGTGTGTTTCCTCTTCATCGGGCTGATAGCCGGCGTTTATCCGGCCTGGTACATAACGTCGGTTCCCCCCGCCCTGGCCCTCAAGGGAAACTTTGGCCTCTCGCCCAAAGGCAAAATCCTGCGCACCGCCCTCACGGGCTTCCAGTTCATTGTGTCAACAGGCCTGATAATAGCCGCCCTCTTCATCCAGTTGCAGCAGCGCTACATGCAAACCTACACAGTGGGCTTTGACAAAGACCGGATAGCCATCGTAACATTAAGCGGCGATATGTACCATAACCACCGCCACAGCTACGTCAATAAGCTGAAAAGCTTCACCGGTATAGAAGACGTAGCCTTCTCGCGCCAGAAGTTAGGCTCGCAAGACAATTATAGCACTTACAGTTTCACGCACGAAGGCAAGCAGGTGCAATACCACCGCCTTGACGTGTCGCACAATTTCCTTTCCGTGATGGGCATCCCCGTCATAGAAGGCCGCCAGCCCAGCCCCTCCGACGAACAGGGCGGCCGGCCCGTATACATCTTCAATAAAATGGTAAGAGACAATTACAACATACATACAGGCCGCCAGAACCTGTTCGGCAGCGATGCGCAAGACGAGGTGCTGGGCTTTACGGACAATATAAAGTTTCGCTCCCTCCGCGAGGCAGACTATCCTTTCGCCCTGGCGGTCAATACGGGAGCCTCTCTGCCCTTTTCCTATATCCGCCTGAAAGCCGGCGCCGATTACCCGGCAGCCGCAGACCATATCCGCCGCTCCATAGCAGAGATAGACCCCGGATTCCCCGCCGAAACAGAGTTCTACAACGCCATCTTCAACACGCTGTATCAGAAAGAGGAGAAGATAAACAAGACTGTCTCGTCTTTCAGCCTCCTGGCCATCATTATCTCCATCGCAGGCGTATTCGGCCTGGCAGTGTTCGAAACGCAGTTCAGGCGCAAGGAAATAGGCGTCCGCAAGGTAATGGGCGCCAGTATAGGCAATATCATCCTGATGTTCAACAAAAGCTATCTGTACATCGTATGTATCAGCTTTCTGATAGCAGCCCCCGCCGGCTACTGGGCCGTAAGCCGGTGGCTCGAACACTTTGCCTTCAAAACGCCTCTCTACTGGTGGGTATTCGCCATCGCCTTCCTCGCCGTGGCCGGCATCACCCTCCTTACGGTAACCTGCCGCAACTGGCAAGCCGCCAAAGCCAATCCGGCAGACAGTATCAAGACGGAATGAAACATTTAACACAGGGAGGGGATACGGCTGACGCCAGGTGAAACATTTTCCCCCGCCGGCGATATCCATACAGACACGTTGGCGGGGGATTTTTTGCATTGATGCGCGTCGAGGATGCTGCGCAGTTCGTCTGTCGAAATCTCTTCTTCCTTTACCAGCGAGGAGACGACGCCTAAGTAAGAATTGTTGAAATATTTGGCAACCACCCGTTTCAGCGCGCCGCTCTTATATTCGTCTGCCGTGACGTCTGCCTGGTAACGGTAGGTGTTACCAAACGTTTCGTGAGAAAGAAATCCCTTTTCTTCCAGCCCGCGCACGATAATCGTCAAACGAAAGATTAATAACAGGAAACCGCCTTACGGCGCCGTCAGCACATACCCCTTTTTAACGAGCGAGGCGATTCTGACGGAAGTATCGTGCCTGAGCGCTTTGCGGAGGCAGGTGATTTGTACGTTCAGGGCTAATGAGTTGGCGTATGATTCGTTTCCCCAGATGGTAGAGAGGACGTGTTCGCAGCTTACGGCTGCATGGCTTGAGAGGGATACATTGCCGCGGTGGGCCTCTGTTATAAGTTTCACATAGCTTAATCCCAGGCCGATACCGGGGATATTCCTGTCGGGCAGGTTGGTTGCGCGATAGAATTTGGCAAAGACTTTTTCCTGTTCGGCAAAGGGGATTCCGATGCCATTGTCGGTAACCGTAAGCCACAGGTTGCGACCTTTTTGCGTAAGGCGGAGCGCCTAGCCCGTGAG
>JAIRKZ010000059.1 GCA_031259845.1 Tannerellaceae bacterium
CCATTCGGAGCCTGTACGAAACCTCCAAATTGAAAAAAGAGACCATTCGGAGCCTGTACGAAACCTCCAAATTGAAAAAAGAGACCATTCGGAGCCTGTACGAAACCCCCAATTTGAAAAAAGAGACCATTCGGAGCCTGTACGAAACCTCCAATTTGAAAAAAGAGACCATTCGGAGCCTGTACGAAACCTCCAAATTGAAAAAGGAGACCATTCGGAGCCTGTACGAAACCTGCTTGTTTCGCCCGGGCAAAAAAGGGAGGTATTGCGGATAGCCCTGCGCAAGGGATTGCACCGGAAAACCCGCCCCCCCACCCCGCCGGGGAGAACTTAACGCGGGAGTATCTCCCGCATTTTCTTTAATGATCTCTTGCTGGCGGGGAGACAGGAGTGAAAGTATGTATTTTAATTGTTTTTGCCGGATGTGGTGTGTTTCCTGTTCTTGTAAATAGTAGTAAAGACTTCCTGGATACAATCTTTTATCAATTCCGTATTGTTGGAGGGTTGTTATTACAACTATAAATTTATTTAAAGGCAAACAAGCAAAAAAAAAAAAAAGGAGGATTTTCAAAAATCCCCCTTGCTATGCAAGAATGAAAACAGAATTTCCTATTCCTGACTGGTGAGGATGGGCGCTCCGAAGCCTGTGTCTTTCAATGCCGGCAGTTGCGTCTTTGCATCGCCTACTACAACGATTATCATGTCGTCAAAGTTCATTTCTCTGGCTATGATATCCTTTATTTGTTTGGTGGAAATGTTTTTTAATATAGCCTCTTCCTGCTTCATGTAGTCTTCCGGCAGGCCGGTGATTACGATGTTTTGTAAGATACGGAGCAATGAGCCGATGGTTTCATATTCGCCGCTCTGTTTGCGAAGCAAGGCATTGCGGGTTGTTTCCAGATTCTCATCGGTAAAGTTATTGCCATAATTGGAGATAAGGTCTCTGAATATCTCGATGGCATTTTCAGTTACGGATGTCTGTACGCTGGAGCCGGCGGTAAACAAGCCGTAGTATTTAGACGAGTTGAAATACGAATAGGCGCCATAGGTATATCCTCTTTCAAGGCGTAATACCCTGAAAAGGTCCGAGCCGGCGCCATCTCCTAATTTATAATTAGCGATTTCTGCCGGATAATAATCAGGCGACAGGCGGTTGATTGATCTTTTCCCAATCATAATAACCGATTGCTTGGCGCCGGGATAATCAACGAAGTAGAGTTTGCCTCCCGGTATGGCTTCGGGCAGCGCAGGCAAAACAACCGGTTGGTTCGTTATACCTTTCCAGTTATCAGCCAATACGGCAAAGGCCCGTTCGGTATCCTGCCGGGAGTAATCGCCCGCAATCAGCAGGCTGCTGTTCTCCGGCCCATAGTAAGCGGCGTAGAAGTCTTTCACGTCGTCTATGGTAATATTGTTCAGCGTTTCCGCTTTCCCGATAATCGGCGCAGCAAAAGCATTATCGCCCAAGAGCAAACGGTTAAACGCATTGGAAGCGATAACAGACGGCTGGGCTTTATTTTCTTCCAGGCGAGCCAGGTTTTGCTGTTTCAGGCGTTCAAATTCCTTTTCATCCCAGCGGGGTTCCGTTAGCGTTTCTTTAATCAGGGCGGCCAATGCGGGAACATTCTTCGCTAAACAATTACCGCTAATAATTGTATTTGTTTGCCGGGCAAATATCTGTAACGAAGCGCCCAGATTCTTGACAGCATCTTCAAATTCTTCCGGCGTTTTGTTTTTTGTTCCTTCGCGTAATAACTGGGCGGTCAGGTTTGCCAATCCGGCTTTGCCGTCTGCTTCACTTACGGAGCCTGCCGGGATAGATACGCCAAAGTAAACCAAGGGCAATTCGTTTTGCTCAATTCCATACACCCTGACGCCGTTTGCAAGGCTGCTTTTCCATATTTCCGGCAGGCTGATTCCCGACAGCGTTCCGAAAGGCGGCTCTATGCTACGGTCGAATTGGGAAGGCGTCCGTTCATAATCATCGTCACGGATAGCTCCGGCTTCCGATTTAAGGGACTGGCTTTCTAATTTTTCTTCTTTAACAGCCGCTATCGTTGATTCCGCCAGTATTAAACCGGTTTGCCCCGCGGGAACAAAACTGGTAATTACGCAAGGTTTACCTTTTATATACGTTTGATAAGCCTGCATCACCTCTTCGGCCGTAACGGCGTTCATCATGTCAATCTCATAAACCACCTTATCGGGCGTCCCGCCAAATACGTTTGCCGAAGCTATCTGGAAGGCCTTGCTCATAACCGAACTGATCCCCTGGTAGAACTGCGTTTCGCTCATATTCTTGATACGCTGCAAGTCTTCGGGATTAATGCCGGCCTGTTCAAAATCTTCCATCCCTTTTTGGATAGCGGCATATACGTCGTTCAACGATTTACCCGGAAAGGCGCGGACGGTTAACGAAATCTCGCCGGCTATTTCCATCGAATTATTGTACATCCGTATGGAAGGCGCCAGTTTCTGCTTGTCTACTATTTCTTTATAAAGAGGCGCTTTCTTGCCCCCGGATAATAGTTTTACTAAAATATCCAACGCATAAGCGTCTTTATTATACATTTCCGGAGCCGGGTAGAGGAGTGAAAGTTCCGGCATATTGGCAAACTTATCTTCGTGGAAAAGCCTTATTTCTTTGTCTAACGCGGGTATTTGTACCTGTAGCTTCTCTACGTTCTCGCGCGAGGCTATTTCGCCGAAATACTTTTCCACCCATTGTTTGGTTTCCTCTTTATTGAAATTACCGGCAATAACGAGCGTGGCGTTATTGGGTGCGTAATAGTGGTGGTAGAACTCTTTTACGTCATCCACCGTAGCGCCTTGCAGGTCGGCGATATCCCCGATTACGGTCCAGCTATACGGATGCCCCTGTGGGTATAACGCCCTGTGGATAACATCATCGGTAAAGCCGTAAGGCCTGTTGTCTACTCCCTGCCGTTTTTCATTGATAACGACGTCTATCTCTCTTTCCAGTCCCTCCTGCGTCACCGTGTTAATAAAGAAACCCATGCGGTCAGACTCCATCCACAGTATCTTTTCAAGTGCATCATTGGGCACAGTCTCATAGTAAATCGTACCGTCTTTCCAGGTTCCTCCGTTGAAACTTCCTCCCAGATCATCTATTTTATTGAAGAAAGCGTTTCGCTTCAAATTCTCGGAACGTTGAAACAGCATGTGTTCAAAGAAATGGGCAAATCCCGTTTTGCCCGGTTTTTCCCTGTTGGAACCTACATGATATTGGATGGCGACAGCTACAATCGGGTCGGAAGCGTCTTCGTGCAAGACAACCTCCAAACCATTGCCGAGAACATATTTCTCATAGGGCAACGAGAAACTTTTTGACTGTTTGCCGGGCTTACATCCGCCCATTACCAATAATGAACCCAGGATGCTAAAGAATAAGATTCGTTTCATATTATTATATATTAAATGATTTTTAAAAGAGGTTTATTTTATAACCTGTACAAGCTCCGCGTCTTTCAACAGGTACATCAGGTGTTCGGGGTCGTCGCGGTTTAGCGCCAGTACGCCTTTCAGTTCGATGTATTTATCAATCTTGATTCGCCTTAGTTCCTTGTGGTCTTTCTTTACCACTATCTCTATAACTGTTTCTATTCCGCCTGTGCCGCAAAAGAAACAGGTGCTGGACGGCGACTTTGAGAGGGCGAAGATGGTTCCTTCCATATCAATGGGAACATAAAAGCCTTTGATGGATATTTCCTTATTATTGAGGGCTTCAAGGCTGGCTCCAAAATTGGCTATGTCATAATATCCGCCCAGCGACTGTACAAAAGCACGTTTCCATGTTACGTCGGTCAATGCCTGCCAGTCTATTGGTTTCTGCGCTTTTAATAAGCAAAAGCATGAAAGGAGAACAAGGGTATAAACGATTCTTTTCATTGGTTTAATGTTTTTGAGATATTGGTATTCATCGCTTTAATGGCCGGTATCATTGCGGCGACAACGCCAATGCCCAAAGAGGCGACCAGCAGGTATACATCCGTTAAAGCCACCCATCCTTGCAGTGTATAATTAAAATTAGTATCCGTATACGAAGACAGGAAGAACATAGCTGCACGGCTGATTACAAACCCCGCAATATATCCGAGAACAGCAAAGCTTATCCCTTCCAGAATCAAATAAGAAAACAGCCGGAGCCGGCCTCCACCCATAACACGTATCAATGCTAACTCATATTTCCTTTCTTTCAGGGAACTAAGCAACGATATAAAAATACTAAGCGCAGAAATAAGGATAATAAATCCGCTTATATAAGTTAATGCCTGTATCCCGACCCCCAACAAGGCATATAGCCGGTTTATTTCCTGCGCAGGCGATGCCGCCTGCATATTGGTAGACGTATTGATGAGGCGCGGCAGGGTAATCGCTCCCATTGGGTTTTGGTATTGAATTAACAGGGTAGTTATTTCTTTCGGCTTTTCGGCATGGTCGTGTTCATGGTCTTCATCCCCGTCGTGTTCGTCGTGTTCGTCATGCTCATCGTGTTCGTCGGCATGTATTGCCCATACGCTTTCTACGTTCGTCAGGATTAGCTGGTCGAGCACGGTTGTTGTTTCTTCAAAGATGCCGGTAACGGTGTATAGCATGTCTTCATGTACATGATCCGGTTCTGCCGACAGACCATGTACGCCTGCGAACGTGTCGCCGATTGTAAGGCCCGTTTTGGAAGCGACTTTCGAGCCGATTGTCACTTCAAAATCCTTTTGCCATAACTTGCCGGCTCTCAACCGGCCTTTATAAAGGGCAGGATAGGCCGTATTTGTGCCTGCAATACGGAAGCTTTTATAGTTGTCGCCGAGGGCAAGGGGTATCGCCTGCTTTATTAACGGATTCCGGCTTAGCTCCATCGCTTCGGCATAATCAATGTTTCCGGTGGGATAGTCTACATGGTAAATGCCCGACAAGATTAATTGCAAAGGGCTTCCCTTCGCTCCTACAACGAGGCCTATATCGCCGGCATTTTTATCCAACTGGTTTTCGAAAGAATCTTTAAGAAGAAAGACTAAGGAGATAATAGTAATGCCGGTTGCAAAAAGGATAACGTTTAAAGCCGAGGATAGCGGGCGGCTCTTTATCTGTTTATAATTGAACTGTATGATATTCATATCTTCTATGATTCTAAATGAATAATCCGGGAAAAAGCGGGTATAAGCCTCCTGTCGTGCGTTACGATGAGCAAAGCGGCCTGTAGTTTTTCAGACTGGCTGCGAAGTAGCGATATAGCCTCTTGGCAGTTCCCGTCGTCAAGGCTCGATGTGGGTTCGTCGGCAAGTATAAGGGACGGCTTGTTGATAACCGCCCTGGCTATAGACAGGCGTTGCAATTCGCCCTGGCTCATTTCATTCGTCCGGCTGTTCCGGCAATGCGTAATGTTCAGCGTATCGAACAGGTTATCAAGCCAGGCTTTGTCAACCGTTAGCCTGTTGAGGTAGGCCGGCATCAGCAGATTCTCTTCGGCCGTTAATGATTTTATAAAATGAGGGCTTTGAAACACGATACCTATCTCCCGGCCCCTGTGCCTGTCTAAACTTTTGTTTTTTAGCCGGGTAGTATCTTTTCCCTTTACATAAACGGCGCCATTATCCGGGCGTAACAAACCCGCTATGAGGTGCAACAGCGTTGTTTTCCCGCAACCGGACTGCCCTGTGATGAGTAAATGCTCTCCCTTTCCGCACAAAATGTCCGGGAAGCGGAATACATGATTCTGATTGTATGAATATTGAATATTCTCTGTTACGAGGCATTTTTCTTCCATAACCGATAAAATTTCAACAAATGTACTATATATTACTTATCGTTAATATAATATATACACTATTTTTATTCTAACACAATCGTTCTGTTTTAACAGATTAAGAAAAGCAGCGGGTCATTCTGTCACTTTGTTATTTTATCCCCTCCCTGTTCTCGCTTATTTGTACCCCATCAGGGGTAACTCCCGAAAACACGCTGCATTTCATACTTGTCTTTTGATAAAATGACACAAAAAGAGAGAAATTGTTGACTATATACATGCAAATTAATCCTGTACAGATATTAAATAACGAAAAAAAGCAGTTGTTTGCTATCTGTTTGTTCTATAAAAAAAGGAGGTAAAAATAGTTGTTCCAGCGTCGTTCCGAGCCTCCGGAAGCCATTTTTCCGGGCGCTTTCGAACCTTTCGGTTTTTCATTGGGACGTCTTCGCCAGACCATTACGATTTCGATGTTAACTTCCAAATATTTTTACTGTTTTTAACTCAATGTCGTTTGGTTAAGCTATAACTTCTTCTTCATGTAAGAAACTTTTTTTGTTTTATGATTTCCGGGATTCGTTCTGCCGGGCCTTATGATTTCACAGGTTTTCATCATTAGCTCATCAAAGGCTGTTAACCGGATTGGGGATAAACGTATCCGTCTGGAACAGCGTTATGGATACGTACCGGATCATCCTGTTGTTTTATTGCCGGCATAATGAAGAAGTATCCGTTAGTTCCCACCCGTTTAATCTCTCCACAATTGTGGAAAGATTAAACGGATGCAATGAAAATATGAAATATCCGGGATGGTTTACTGAAGACATTGCAGTAATTTTTTCTAAACTCACCCATATAAATGTATCTTCGCATCTATACGTTGAAGCTCAGACGGAGGCGTTGGTTTTTCCCGATAAAAATACTAACTTTACGGGCGGATAGTATTTGTTACTCTTATGAAATACCAATTAACGTCATTCGTATTCATATTTGTTCTTTCCGGCTGTATGTTAAAAACCGGAGAGGTTGTTTTTTTAGAAAAAGCCGGAGACTCAATCGAAAGCGATTATGCCCGGGCGAAAGCTTATTTGGACAGCATTGAAAATCCAACCGTATTAAGCAATAAGGATTTTGCCCTTTATACGTATCTATCCTGCCGGATTGCCGATTCTTCAGGCATAAACCTCCCGCTGCATGCCGACATTCAGCGGGCAACCGAATGGTATATGGATTATACGGATGATTTGGCTACCGTCCGGATGTTGCTTTTTTTAGGACGTTCTTTTGATTTTAACGAAGAAGACCATCAGGCAATGCAATATTACCTTAAAGCCTTAACGATGGCAAAAGAGCATACGTATTATAACGAAACCGGGTATATATCAAGTTATATGGGCGACCTGTACTCCGGGGGAGATGATATGTTTGCCGCCATAAAGAAATACAGGGAAGCCGCCGGCTATTTCCGTATGGCCGGCAACTATAGAAGCCAGGTTTTTGCCTTTAGGGATGAAGGCCGTTCATGGGCATTGGCCGATTCGTTTGAAAATGCAATGAACGTTTTTCAGGAAGCCCGTGAAATAGCCGTTTCACTCCATGACGATGCCGCCTTGTCTACCATACTCAATGGGATAGGTAATATCTATGGTTTCAGGGGCGAGTATCAGTTGGCCGAAGAAAATTTATTGAAAGCATTGGCTTTGGATTCGGTAGAGCGGATTTCTACCATTAATGCGTTAGTATTTGTATATCTTGAATCGGGCAATTTAAAGGATGCGGAAAACCTGATAGACTCGCTTGCAACGATGGAGATGGATGAAGGCTACCAAAACACCCTGAACCATAAATATTATGAGTTATATGCCGCGCAAAAAAAATATCCGGAGGCCTTGCAGAAGCTGGAAATGGTCTTTAATTATTACCAGCAGTCTTTACCCAAAGACGACAAGATAACTTTTTATGAGCTGGAAAAAAAATATGACAATATGATGTTAAGTTCACAATTAGATAAAGAGAAGATTCAACGGCAATTATACATTCTTTTATTTATCATTTCAGTTGCGGTTGTCTTATCGCTCATCATCGTTTTTCAATACCGGGCCTTGAAAGCGAACAGACAGATTAGGGAACAGGACAGGGAGATTCAGGTTTTGATGGCCAAATATTATGCCGCCAGAAATGAGTTGACGGATAAAGAAAAAATCACCGCCCAATACAACCGGAAAGAAAAAGAAGCAGAACGTTTAAGCAGTCAATTGAAAGACCTTCGCCGGAAAAGATTACTGGATTCGGCTATCGGGAAAAAATTACGGGCGCTGGCTTCGGTAGTAAAACCGAATATGGATAAACCCCAGATTACAACAAAGATGTGGCATTCGATTGTAAAAGAAGTAAAAGAAAATTATCCCGAGTTCGAATTAAAACTGGCGGAGCTTCATGCGCAGGAACTGTCCGAAGCCGATTGGCAATATTGTTGTCTTTCATTATTTAACTTTACCAGTAATGAAGAAGGCATCCTGCTAAACATCAATCCACACTCCGCAAGAACCCGCAGAAGCCGTATCCGGAGCAAATTAGGCATAGAATTGACCGACGAACAGAAATTATACGACTATTTCACCGAAAACCTGTTAAGTTGATGATAGTCAATCAATACAATCCGTACGATGTTACATGCCGGTATATGGATTAACCTGTAACCTGTTGATTATCAAACAGCATTTGTTCACGCTAAAACGGAGCTTTTTCTACCTTTTTCCAATCCGGGGCTATACTTTTGCAATGAATTTTAAAAACAAAGTCTTTATGAAAATTAAGTCTATCATTTGTGTGCTTTTTATTTTTTGCAGCCTTTCAGCTTCGTTTGCCAAAAGATCAGGGCGGGCTCATTTCTATAATTTTGGCGGGATACATAAATCCTTGCCAATCCCTTCATTATACGAAGCGGTTATCGAAGACAATGCGATTCAATTAAATCTGTCTTTCGGTCAAAACCTCGGCAATGCAGCCATTCATGTAACAGACGCTTCAGGACAGACAGTACATACTCAAATGGTCGACATCCGCGAAGGGGATACCTATACGATTTATAGTATGGACGGTTTTAAGGAAGACATGGCGTATTATGTTACTGTAATCAATGGCGAACAAAGCATACTGATTGAATTCCCTGTTGAATTATAATTATTGAAATATCATTTATTTTCTAATAATACTTTTTTAAATTTTATGTGTTTATGAGTTTTAAAAAAATGCTTTTTTTATTTGTGATTTGTTCTGTATTTAGTTGTAGTAACGAGGGCGATGATTTGGCCAGCAATGTTGAGAAACAGGATTATCCGGCAAAGGAATCATCCGAAGAGGCTAACTTTAAATTTATTACGGACTTTTTATCCGGTATTGTGCACGATGACGATATCGTAAAAGAGGTAAAAGCCGGAGTTGAAACAAGTTTGTTGTATGGATTGGATGAAGAATTAAGGTTCAGGGAGATATTAAAATCTGATGACAACAAACTAAGGTCGGCCTCTAAAAGCTTACTGGCTGAAAAGCTGGAAGAAGCCTTTGGTAATATCGGAAAGACCAAAAGCGCCACTGAAGCCCTGAATGGTGACGAACTGGAAACATTTGTGCTGAATGATAATGTGCAAATCTACTGGCCTTATTCGGAGAGATGGGATGGTAAGGAAATCCCGTTCGTAACGTATGCTCCTACCGACAAAGATGCTGACGATGTTACGGATGTTATGGCTTACAGGAAGATTGTTAACCCGGATGGAACTTCTCGGATAGAGTCTCGAATGGTAAATGAAGCGTATGCCAAAGAGCATCCGGTTTGGATTATCAATAAAAATGAAATGGATTATGAAGAACTGCCTGATTTTAAAGCCGGTGAATTTGAGAAAAACGGCAGGCTTTTCGTTTCGGATTTGCTCCCGGATGCCAGAAATAATAAAACACTGAGAGCGCGTACGCCTCTTGTCGTGTTCTATCTCGGTAAGCTGACGGTAACTACTCAACACGATTCATGGATAGCAGGCGGATCGGAATTTGAATTTACGAATGCCCAGCCTTTAGCCCCTGGTTATACTACTACCGGTAATACGAAAGTCTGGTCAAACTGGTCAAGAGGGCAGATTAGCGATGGAATTACCAAAGGAATATGGCAGGTTTTAAATATGGACTGGACAGTAGAACAGGTTCAAAATGGATTGAAAGTTGTGGAAACAGACGATGGGAAATCTACAGCCTGGAAACTTGACTTAGGGGTGAAACTTGCAAATGACAAAGGTCTGGGATTTACTGTTAGCGCCTCTATTCCCTTTAATAATAATGACGATGAAATTTATGAGAAGATTCTTATGCGGTCATATATGACAGATTCTGAATCAAATCCTGCGACTGCGTTGCATGGAGGCAGAGGTGTGAAATGGACAATGTATACCGAAGCTAAATAAACAGATTAATCATGAAGAAGTATTTTGTTACATTCATTTGTTTGTGTGCAGCGGCGAATGGTTTTGCGCAGTTTTCGATAGGAGCTAAGGCCGGTTTGGCTGTCTCTGATTTCCATAACGGTTATGAAACGAAAGCAAATGCGGGATTTAAGGCGGGGCTTTCGCTGCAATATATGTTTTCGGAGTGGGGGCTTCAATCCGGGGTTTACTTCAAGAAAGTGGGCGTTGCCGATTCAAAAGGCTTTCTGCCCTCTAATTCAAGTGCGCTTCCCTTAGCTCTGTCTATGGAAAGAAGGCTGGAATATGTTGAAATACCGTTGACGGTGGTATACAAATATCCGGTTGACCGGCATGTGAAAGTGGAGATACATGCAGGCCCCTACCTGGGTATAGGATGCGGGGGAACCGGTGTCCTTGATGTAGACGGCTTATATACATCTGTTGGTATAGACGCATTTGAAGATACTCGGCCAAATGACGGACAGTATCTTAAAGACGTGACATTTAAAGGAGCGAATAAAATAGATATGGGGCTGACCGGCGGGCTTGGCGTGGATATTTATAATGTAAACATAAGCGCCAACTATGACTGGGGTCTTAGCAATGTATATAAGGAATATCCCATAAACGCCGATGTGAAAAACGTTAAGAACCGCGCCTTTTGGGTTGCTGTTGCTTATCATTTCCAGTTGTAGGCAAAGTTTTGTGTAAAAAACAACAAAAAAGAGGGAGCCGCCTGTGGCTCCCTCTTTCTGTTGTTATACATCTATTCCCAACGATGTGAGAAAGCACGCAACATTTTACACCGGTTTACCGGGATTGAACCTGTACGGTTTTGTAAATTACTGACCGGCGAAAACCGCAGCGCCAAAGACCTGGATGTCTTTTTTTGTCAATTCC
>JAIRKZ010000096.1 GCA_031259845.1 Tannerellaceae bacterium
CTCCGGTGACAGCAAACAAAGCCCCGGTGACAGCAAACAAAGCTCCGGTGACAGCAAACAAAGCCCGGAGGGTTGACAGCAAAGCCCGGGGGGGTTGACAGCAAAGCCTGGGGGGTTGACAGCAAAGCAGCCGTTTATGCACAAAACCTTACCGCGTAACGTATAAATACAACATAGATTATGACAACACGACGTAACTTTTTCAGAAAATCAATCACAGGCGCTGTCGCTCTGGCTGCGGCGCCGGCTATTAACGTTGCAGCCACAGCCGCAGCCGCAACGACAGCCGCAACGACGACAGCCGCAACGGCCGCAAACAAAAACGCAACGCTACCGCTGCGTATCTCCATGCTTTCTTATTCTTTCCACGGGCTTGTGGGCGCAGGTATGATGGACATCTTCCACTTCTTCGAATCATGCCGCTACCGCTACGGGCTGGATACGGCCGACCTTTGGAACGGCATGTTTACAAGTACAGACCAGGCGTTTGTAGATAAGGTGCAGCTGGCCCTGGCAGAGCGGCAACTCGTCATTCCCAACATCGCAGTAGACGGCGCCCACATCATGCCCTCCGGCAAAGACGACCCCCGTCAACTGCGTTCCATGCAAGACCGTTATATGGAAATAGCCCGCCAACTGAAAGTGGGATTCGTTCGCTTCGACGCCGGCCCCTATATGCCCGAAGGACGGCAGGAAGCCGACGGATGGACTGCGCAGGAGTTTGACTGCATCGTAAAGCGCTACCGCGAACTGTCCGCCTTTGCCTTCGATAACGGCTTCAAGGTGGGCGCCGAAAACCATTGGGGCCCCGAACGCTCGTGGACGCATATGGAAAAGCTCATCAAGGCCGTAGACCATCCCGGATTTGGAATATGCATGCACTTTGGCGGATGGCTGGGCACAAAAGAAGAGAACCTGGCGCAGGAAAAAGCCGCCGCTCCCAGCGTAGCCCATACCCATATCCCCTGGGACTGCTGTGAAGACCCCGCTCTTACCCGGCGCCTCAAGGTATTGAAGGATGCAAACTATCCGGGATATTACAGCGTAGAGCATCATTCGGGAAAAGACGAATACAGGCAGGTAGCCATACAGCTGCAAAAGGTAAAAGCCGTACTCTCATGAAAAGAAGATACGGAACACTGATAGCAGGTTTATTCTCGGCAATAAGCCTGCTGTCATGCCAGCAAACCCGGAAGAACAACTATTCGTACCAAACGCCGGAGCCTGACAGGCAGATGACATTTAAGTCGGACAACGAATTTCTCACCCATATCCAGCAGGCCCACTTCAACTATATGTGGGAAGGCGCCGAAGAAACCTCCGGCCTGGCCTGCGAACGCATCCATATAGACGGCCATTACCCCGAAAACGACGCCCGCGTAATCACCACCGGGGGAAGCGGTTTCGGTATAGCCGGCCTTATAGCGGGCATAGAGCGCGGATTTATATCGAGGGAAGAAGGCGCGGCGCGGCTGCATAAAATAGCAGACTATCTGGCAAAGGCCGACCGCTTTCATGGCGTATGGCCCCACTGGATTACAGGCCCTACGGGAAAGGTTAAACCCTTCGGCACAAAAGACAACGGGGGAGACCTGGTGGAAAGCGCCTTCCTGATGCAGGGCCTGCTCTGCGCCCGCCAGTATTTCGCAGAAGGAAATGAAAGCGAAAAAGCATTGGCGGCCAAGATAAACAAGCTCTGGCGCGAAATGGAATGGAACTGGTATCTGAACGGGAAAGAGGCGCTCTACTGGCATTGGAGCCCGGACTACGCATGGGAAATGAACTTCCCGCTCGAAGGCTACAACGAATGCCTGATGGCCTACATCCTGGCGGCTTCTTCGCCCACGTACGCCATCCCGCCCTCGGCCTATCATGCCGGATGGGCGCGCGGCGGAGCCATCGTAAGCAGCAATACGGCCTACGGCCTGCCGCTCGTTCTGCGCTTCAACGGGGCCGAAGCGTATGGCGGCCCGCTCTTCTGGGCGCATTATTCATATATCGGCCTCGACCCCCGCGGACTGCATGATGCGTATGCCGACTATTGGATGCTCAACAGAAACCAGGCGCTGATTAATTATGCCTATTGCATCCAGAACCCTAATGGCTTCAAAGGCTATGCCGATAACTGCTGGGGGCTTACGGCCAGCTATTCCGTAAACGGTTACGGCGCCCACATGCCTTTTCAGAACGACCACGGCGTTATCACCCCTACGGCGGCGCTGAGCAGCTATCCCTACACGCCGGAAGAATCCTTCAGGGCGCTGAAGCATTTCTATTTCGACCTGGGCGATAAGCTCTGGGGCAAGTATGGCTTTTACGACGCTTTCAGCATAGAGCACAACTGGTATCCGCAGCGCTACCTGGCAATAGACCAGTGTACGATAGCCCCCATGATAGAAAATCATCGTACGGGCTTGCTATGGAAGCTCTTTATGAGTTGCCCCGAAGTGCAGGAAGGATTGGAGAAGTTAGGTTTCATCGTAGATAAATAGAGGCAAAGGTTAGTTGAAGGTTATCATGAAATCAATCAGGTTTTCGCCTTCGGGAAGGCATAGCTTCCGTCTCAGGCGGTAGCGCGCCCCTTCTACGCCGCGGACAGAGAGGTTAAGCATTTTAGCCATATCCTTTGTAGGCATGTTCAGGCGCAGGAGGGCGCACATCCGCAAGTCGCCCGGAGTAAGGTCGGGGTAGCGCATTTTCAGTTTCCTGAAGAAATGTTCGTGCACCCGGTCAAAGTTATTTTGATAAATATCCCATTCATCCTCCTTCGTCTGGTTTTCGCTTATCCAGCGCACCAGCTTATCGTAATACTTCTTTGCATAAGGGTCGTTTACGGTTTGCGCCTGTATGTCTTTCTTCAGGGCCGTAAGGAAATCATTGAAAGCAATCAGCGACAGGGTAGCGCTTGCCAGTTCCTTGCTTTTATAGCTTAGTTCGTTTTCCAGCTTTTCGTTTTGAAGCTTAATGATAAGTCGCTCCTGCTCTTTCAACTGCTGTTCCTGCTCTTTTTTTTGCTTTTCCCCCAGCCTGTTCTTCTTCCTTACCACGCTTGCCGTATACGCCTTTATCCCAACCGTAAACAAGGCGCACGCCAGCAGTATGTATAACACAAAAGCCGCGAACGACAGGTAAAAAGGAGGCTTTATCCTGAACGGATACGCTAAGGAGGCTACCGTTTCGCCCTGTATATTCTTCAGCGTTGCTTCAAACGTATAAGAGCCATACGGGATATTGGAATAACTGATTACATAATCAGGCGGCGCCGGCATCCACTCCGGGTCGTACCCGTTCAGCCTGTAAGATACGCCGGGCGGCCTCCTGCTATATCCCGGCAGAGACAGCTCGAAGGCGATATGATTATAACGGTAATCTATCGTAACAGGGCTGCCAGCCTTCCCGGTGCAGGGCAAGCGCCTGTATTTGTTATTTCTGTTGAACACTTTTATACCGGCAAAATCAAACAGAAACTCTTCCCTGTCCGGTAGCTTCGGGTCAAAACGGGCAATTCCTCCATTCAGGCAAAAGTAAGATATCCCGTCGTTATCCACATAAATATTGGCTCTGTCTTCAATTATCGGATTGGTAAACAGGGAAAAAGGAATACGGGCAACCGGATAAAAACGCCCTTCGCAATGATTTACCAGCACATACTCGGATTTTCGTATAAACCAGAAGCGGTCGTTATTCAGGGAAATAATACGATAGGTGTCGCCCATCTCCCGCAAATTTTCATTTAATGCGGCGTAGGGAACAATCTGGTGGGAGAGGTCTTCGTAGGTATAAAACGAGTGTCCGTCGGTAAGGACGATTCTTCCCCTTAGCTTCATCACCTTCACGCTTACATTCGGCTTTTCCTCTTCTATCATGCCTATATAATCGTAGGTTTGAACCTTCCTGAGCATTTCGTCCAGCGTAATCCGGTAAACGCCCTTATACATGTGGCTTATCCAGATATTGCCCGCCGGGTCTACTTCAAAAGAATGAACCGGATGGCTGAATCCATCTACATTATGGCTAAACACCCATTCCCCTTTCTCCCCTTTGCTGAAAATACTCAACGACGTATAAGACGTTTGCAACAGTATTTCCTGTCCATGTATAACACAGCGTTTCATCGCCGTACCGCCTCCGTCAGGCCCGGCAATCTGCCTGGTAGTCTGCCCTGATACCGACAGCGTCCCCCCGTTGTATCCGGCTATCAGTTGATTGTCAAAGCAATTGATAAACCAGGTCTGTTCGTTTATTTCGGGCAAGAGACGGGGATAGGGGTCTCCGTCTGAATACGTATAGATTCCCTGATTCGTAGCCAGATACATCCGGTCGTCCTGGATGGTCATATCATATACCATGCCTGTTTGCGCATCCTTAGGCTCATAAACATAAATAGAGGAATGGGTTTGGATATGGGCAATCCCATTGTCTAAAGCAGCCCAGAGATTGTTCTGCGAATCAACATGCAGGCCAAGTATCGTATTGTTTGCCAAATGGTTTTGCCGGTTGATATGCCATACCGCCTTTCCATCCGTATTGACAGCTACAATCCCGTTCGATACGGTTCCGATAATATAGACAGAGTCAGACGTCATGGCTACACGGTTGGCCACGTTTGTTTTCAAAATATCCGTGCAGGGAATATCCCAGGGCGTAACCCTGCCTTCATCAAAAATATACAGTCCGTTATGGGCCGTAACCAATAATAAGCCCCCTTTGAGCGGCAATACTCCTACAACATTGTCATGGGCTAATTCGGCGGTGGAAACCAGCTTTACAAACGAATCTTTCTCCCGCCGGTAAAAGCCTCCGCCAATAAAATGGGCGTACAGGCTGCCGTCTAAAGAATAGAAGAAAAATGGGGGAAAATCAGAATGTTCCTTCCACACATTATCCCCGTCATAAATAAAAAAAGAAGAAAAAGACTGGAAGTATATCTCCCCGCCGTATTCGTTAATCGTCCATATTTCATCGTTGAAAAAGGCATAATCCGTCACCTTGTCTTTCAAAGAATAATAAACCAGGCTATTGTCTGCGCCGGCTTCAAAATAGCCAAACTCCTCGAAAGAGCCTACATAAATACGGTTATCTTTTGCCACATACAATGAACGGACAGCCCCGTTATCAGGCAATATAAACAATTTCCAGCGCACCCCGTCATACTCCAGCAACCCCCGGTTATTTCCGAAATACATTCGTCCGTTTGCATGCTGCGATACCGACCAGTTCTGGTTTCCGGCCTTGTAATCCGCCACAGAATAATTAATAACCTGTGGCGTATAAGGAATGCTGACAGCCTTACTTGTGGCAGGGAATAGTATCGGTATAAGTATTAAAAACTTCAGTATAGGATTCATGTATTGCTTTTGTGTGTTTTCCGAGCTCAATCCTATCTGTAAATGGATTTTCATTTACTTCTCAATGGCTATCATTTATGATAGCGGTGTTGCAAAAGTAAAAATAAAACTTTGTTATCGAACATAAAATCACATTTTTATGGAGAAAAATGAAGTTTTAGTAAAAATCGGCATTAAAATCAGGGAGTTAAGGGAAGCGAGAAACTTATCTCTCCAGGACTTAAGCGATAAATGTGATTTTGAAAAGCCCAATTTAATACGCATAGAAAAAGGCAGAACCAACCTTACAATCGGCACATTACTGAAAATAGCCCTGGTATTAAATGTAAGATTAGCCGAACTTGTAGATGTTGAGTGAAAAAGCTGATTTTTTTTGACTTATCTTTACAGCCGGTAATTTTAATACCAGCGAAATGGAAACAGTATCGGAAAAGAAAACATTAAACAAGGAAGCGAGCGACAGACTCAGTTTCATTACGTTTATTATTCCTGAGTTTGCACGTTCGTACAAAAGGAATTTGCGTTTTCAGCTAACGGGTGATTTATGCAAACAGGAGGAATTGGAGGGCGATTCCGAATGTTTTCGTAATCAAATGAGGCTTTATTGACTGTTTTGCGAGAGGGTTCCGGGAAAACATGGCGGAGTCTTGAGGAAAGGTTTACGATGCTTTTGTAAAAGTATTGCGATCTCTTTACAAAAGCATTGTAATGATTTGCCGGAGGCATCGTGATGAAAAAACGGAAGGGCCGGGAGCGACCGGAAAAGTGGCTTCCGGAGGCCCGGAACGGCGCTGGAACAACTGTTTTTACCCGCCGTTTTTCTTGAGCAAACAGATAGCAAATCTCCGTTTTTTTACTTTGTTTTATACAGGTATGGGGTTGCTTGGCGCGCAGATAGTCAATGCTTCTTTTCTTTTTGTATCATATTATCAAAAGGCAGGCGCCAAATGCAGCGTGTTTTGGGAGGGTATCCCGGATGGGAGTACAAACAGGCGAAGCAGGAAGGGGATAAAATGACAAAATGCTAAAATAGCAAAATGTCAGAAGCGCCGGGGGGCTGCTTATCTTCTGTTGTTTTCCGTGAAATACGGCGTTATCTGTGAAATAACCGATAATTCTATTGTTACAGACTTGCGTTTTTGCCTGTTTTTTACTTATTTTGCCAAACAAAAAGATTGTCACTAAAAACCATCCCGCTTATGCTTCATGGATTAAATTCTTTGCTCAGCAGCGCTGAATCTGTCTTGTTAATAGTATCAGTCATACTGTTTGCCAGCATTTTTGCCGGTAAAGCCGGGTTCCGTGTAGGAGTGCCTTCCCTGCTTATTTTCCTTGGGGTGGGGATGTTGTTCGGTAGCGACGGGCTGGGGATACAGTTCAGCAATTCGGTATTAGCCCAGTTTATCGGTATGCTGGCGTTAACGATTATCTTGTTTTCGGGCGGGATGGACACCAAGTACAAAGACGTTAAGCCGATAGCTACCCAAGGCGTTGTACTGGCTACGGTGGGGGTATTGGCCACTACCTTTATTACAGGCGGGTTTATCTATTATTTGTTTTTGTGGATAACGGGGCATCCGACCCTTTCGTTTCCCGAATCGTTGTTGTTGGCGGCGGTTATGTCGTCTACCGATTCGGCGTCTGTATTCTCTATCCTCCGAAGTAAAGGTATTTATCTGAAAGAAAAGCTTCGCCCCGCCCTTGAACTGGAAAGCGGCAGTAACGACCCGATGGCTTATATGTTCACCCTGTTGATGATATCCTATATCCAGACGGGGGGGATGAATTTAGGGGAAGCGGTAGCAACCATGATTATTCAATTGGTATGGGGGGCTGCGGCAGGATACCTGCTGGGCAAAGTAACGGTTTGGACAATTAACCGTATCAATCTCGACAACGAAGCGATGTACCCCATTCTTCTTATGGCGGCGGCATTCTTTACCTTCGCCGCCACAACGCTTCTGAAGGGGAATGGCTATCTGGCCGCTTACATTGCAGGATTAGTGGTAGGAAACAGTAAGCTTATCCATAAGAAAAGTATCGGGACGTTCTTCGACGGTTTTACCTGGTTATGGCAAATCGTTATGTTCCTTACATTGGGTTTGCTGGTAAATCCCCACGAGCTTTTATCGGTAGCGATGATAGGGCTCGCCGTGGGTATATTCATGATTGTGTTCGCCCGCCCGGCGAGCGTGTTCCTGTGCTTAATCCCTTTCAAGAATTTTTCTTTCAGAGGTAAGTGTTATATATCGTGGATGGGGCTTCGCGGCGCCGTACCTATTATATTTGCCACCTATCCGCTTACGGCCGGGATAGAGCATGCCGGGCTTATTTTTAATGTTGTATTCTTTATAACCATACTTTCGCTGCTGATACAGGGAACCAGCGTTACCTCCGTGGCTAAACTCCTCGGTATGGTAGACGAGCCGGAACGGCAGGATGTATTCGGCATTGAGCTTCCCGACGGGATAAAGAGCGCGATGAGCGAAATAGAAATCACGCCTGCCGTATTGGAGCATGGAAACAAACTGATGGAGCTAACGCTCCCCGACCATACCCTGGCGGTAATGGTGATGCGCGAGGGGCGGTATTTTATCCCTAAAGGCAGTACGATTTTAAAGGAAGGCGATATCCTGTTAATGATTTCAGATAACGACGAGGCCTTACTGCAATCTTACCAGGCATTAGGAATCACCGATTATACAATGAAAAAGAACTAACGCCGTTTAGTAATAAAAAAAACGATGGTAGCAAAACAAAACAGGATACTTTGGGCTGATGACGAGATTGATCTGTTGAAACCCCATATTCTCTTTCTGCAAGACAAAGGGTATGAGGTGACAGCCGTAGTCAGCGGGCAGGATGCAATAGACCTGTGTAAAGAAGAAACGTTCGACATTATTTTCCTCGATGAAAATATGCCGGGGCTGACAGGGCTGGAAACCTTGTCGGTAATCAAAGAAACAGACCCGGCCGTGCCGGTAGTCATGGTAACCAAAAGCGAGGAAGAGAGCATAATGAACCAGGCTATCGGAAATAAAATAGCCGATTACCTTATTAAGCCGGTAAATCCGAACCAGCTACTCCCCGTTATAAAAAAGAATGTACATAAAGACAAGTTTATCACCGAGGCTACAACAGTAAGCTATCAACAGGAGTTTTCCCGCATCGGGATGCAGATAAATGATTCGCTTACGGCAAACGACTGGATAGAAGTATATAAAAAACTTGTATTCTGGGAATTGGAACTTGAGAGCGGGCAAACGCAAATGGCGGATATGCTGCGTATGCAGAAGAAAGAAGCCAACAGCGCTTTCGGAAAGTTTGTGAAAAAGCATTATACCAACTGGATACAGCAGCCCGACGACCGTCCGCTAATAAGCCCGGACCTCTTCCGGAAAAAAGTGTTCCCCCTGCTTGATAATGATGAAAAAGTATTCTTTATCCTGATAGATAATTTCCGCCTCGACCAATGGCGCGTTATAAAGGAACTGTTAGCCGGCTACTTTACTTTTGAAGAAGACCTGTATTATGCAATCCTTCCTACCGCCACTCAATACGCCCGTAATGCTATCTTTTCGGGATTGATGCCGGCACAGATAGAGCGGCTTTTCCCCGGCTTATGGGTAGATGAAGAAAGCGAAGAAGGAAAGAACCTGAACGAAGCGCCCCTTATCCAGACGCAGCTCGACCGTTTCCGCAAGAAATACGCCTTCTCGTATCATAAGATAAACGATTCGCTGCATGGCGAAAGACTACTGAACAATGTTCATTCGCTTGCACAAAACCCATTGAATGTTATTGTGCTGAATTTTATTGATATGCTGTCTCACGCCCGCACCGAGATGAAGATGATTCGCGAGCTGGCGCAAAGTGAAGCAGCCTATCGCAGCCTGACCAAATCATGGTTTCAACACTCTGCCACATTGGAACTTTTCCGCTGGATAGCCGCTAAAGGATATAAAGTAATCCTGACTACCGACCACGGAACGATTCGCGTAGACGATCCCGTTAAGGTTGTGGGCGATAAAAATACAAATACCAACCTGCGGTATAAAGTAGGGAAGAACCTTAGCTATAACCCCAAGGACGTTTTTGAGATACGGGAACCCGAAAAAGCAGGTTTGCCTTCGCCCAACCTGAGTAGCAAGTATATCTTTGCGATGAACGACGATTTCTTTATTTATCCCAATAACCAAAATTATTATGTATCTTATTTTAAAAACACCTTCCAGCATGGGGGTATTTCGATGGAAGAAATGATGGCGCCATTTATAACGATGAATCCAAAATGAAACAGATACAAATAAACTCGGTAGAAGAGACCAGGCAAGCCGCCCGGACTTTTATTGAAACATATATCTCCCCGTCTGTTGGCGGGAAGCCGGGGGGGGAAGCCGTTTTTGCTTTTCATGGAAATATGGGAGCAGGGAAAACTACGTTTATCAAAGCTATTTGTGAAGAGCTGGGAGTAACCGACGTAATAAACAGCCCTACATTTGCCATTATTAATGAATACCGGAGCGAAACGTCCGGCGAGCTTATCTATCATTTTGACTTTTACCGTATCAATAAACGAAGTGAAGCGGAAGACCTGGGCGTGGGCGATTATTTCTACAGCGGCGCGTTATGCTTTATCGAATGGCCGGAAAAGGTAGAAGAGCTTCTCCCCGAAAACGTGGTGAATATATCTATCACTGAAAACCCGGACGGTTCGCGCACCGTTACGGAACAGGGACATTGATTTGCCCGGGCAAACCTCTGAGCCGGGGCATTACATTATTAGAGCGTGGGAATTGCCAGGCATTTTCCGCCGAGTTCCATTCATCCATCGGGGGAGCATCGCTCATTAATCCGCTCCATTCGTCGCCATTACGAATGGCGCTTGTCATTCCCCAGTTTCCTTCTGATACGTATGCATAATTATCCGACAAAAAGCGTGAACTCGCCGGGGCGTTCATTACTTGCCCCACAATACGGAATGTATGCCCTTCTATGCCGAACAAAATAGATAGCGCCACGACGCACCGGTCTATCCCCGGGATTGTATTGGCTTTATCGGCTTTGTGTATTCGCCCGATGATGCCCCCGCTGACAGCGGAAGACGCCACGTTTTTGTTTACCGTACCGGCGGCAAAGCAATCTTGTACGATAGCCGACAACGTGTGGTTAGGCCCATTCCCGTTTGTACTGACCAATCCGCCAAGGCCCCCCGCACAACCGCTTTTGCCGGATATATCGCCGGAACTGTAACAGTTGCGCATACTGAATGCGCCATATCCATACCCTTTTCCCTGTTCGTCGCCCGAAGCGGAAGCAGAGGAACAGCCAAAGATACCTCCTACGGTAGTAATGGCCTCTTTGCCCGGCGCATTTCCAGCGGCGATATTCCCCTGGTTAGCGCACGAGGTTATCGTGAACTTTCCCGAGCCATACCCGTTTCCATTGTTTATCGTATCATTGATGCTCGACTTGTCGCCATAGCCATACCCGTCGCCATACCCAAAAATACCGCCGGCGAACGACATGGCATTCGGACTACTTGCATCGCCTCCTTTCACGAAGCCGTTATTGAGGCATAAACTGGCTGTAAAAATCCCGGAACCGTCGCTAAAACCATACCCGTCGCCCGAAGCATATCCATATCCGAATATACCGCCGGCAGAACTGACCGCCTCGTCGCCCCTGGCGCTCCCTCCGGTAATTGTTCCGCTATTCGCACAGGAAGAAATGATAAAAGAACCGGAAGAAGACACGCTTCCGTCACAATATCCATGCCCCCGTCCTTTGCCGATGATGCCTCCGGTATACGGATAATTAGAGGGCGCGGCGATAACCTCTCCTGTATTGGAACAATTTTCAATCAGGATATATGCAGCGCCGTCTCCGTCGCAAAAAGCATATCCTTCGCCAAGTAAGCCTCCCGTATTGGAATGGTCGGTTTCGCCGCCGATAACGGTTACGCCCCTGTTGTGGCAGTTACGGATAATAATGGAGTCTTCGCCGCCAACGGTGTTACAAAGCATATAGCCCGCCAGGCTTCCGGTATAAGAAATGGATTGGCTGGCGTCTCCGGTTATTTCGCCTCCCTCAATCGTAAGGTTTTCAATCCGCGCCCCATTTCCCAAATATCCGAATAAACCGGATGCGGGATATCCTTCCGAGTTGGAATTGTTTACATATAAATTATGTATTGTCTTCCCATTACCGTTAAAACTTCCCTGAAACGGGTGGGCTGCATCACAACCAATAGATATCCAGTAATGAGCGCCGATATCAAGGTCGTTTGCCAGTATAAAGTAAGCGCCGCGACAGGGATTTCCGGGCGTCATATTAACCTGGTCGGCTAAATAAACGAGGCCGGAGACAGAGGATATCAGGAAGGGGTCTGTCCTTGTTCCCGAACCTTCAAATGTATATCCTCCTTCATCGTTATACCAATCGCCTGTCTGTGCAGGTAATTGGCCGGCAAAAAGAAATAAAATCAGCAAGATGTTACATGATATCCTCCACATCACTTACTATAGCCATATCCTTTTATTCAATGTATGTTTCCATAAACGTAGCGCCGGGCGCCGGCTGAATAGTTACCCGCAGCGTATCGGCAGGAACCAATACGGTTTGCCCCTGACGAACGGTAAGCGTATTTCCCTTATTATCCAGGATAGAAGCCTTGCCCGCCATACATATATATACTGCAAAAGAATCTAAAGCCGATAAATCACGGCTGACAGCCGTGCCAATATCCAGCAAACGGGTTGTAAAATACTTACAGGCTACCAATGGCGCCGGCGTATCTTTGCACGCTTCATAATGGGTACGGTAATCGTCGAGGTATGTATAATCAATAGCGTCTTTGGCCAATTCGGTATGCAGTTCGCGGGTATGGCCGTTCGCGTCTTTGCGGTTGTAGTCGTAAATACGGTAAGTAATATTACTTGTCTGCTGGATTTCGGCTATAAAACAGCCGGCGCCGATAGCATGCACCCGTCCGGCAGGAAGAAAAAACACATCTCCGGGCTTCACCTCATAGCGTTGCATCACTTCCATAATTGTGTTGTCTTCTACCCGTTTCACATACCCGGCAGCGTCTATTGGTTTGGAGAAACCGGAATACAAGGCCGCTCCTCCGGTAGACTTGATAACATACCACATTTCTGTTTTGCCGAATGAATGATGGCGTTTCTCCGCCAATTCATCGTTGGGGTGTACCTGGACAGACAGGTTATCGCGGGCGTCAATAAATTTAATCAGCAAAGGAAAGCGGTAGCCAAACTGTTCCATTACCTTACCCCCCGTCAGCTGTTTGCCGTATGTATGAATAAGCTCGTCCAGACTTTTCCCGGCCAGGCAGCCATTCTCTACAATGGAATAGTTTTCATCAACATGCGAGAGTTCCCAACTTTCGCCAATACCATCCTGCAAAGGAGTAATCCCCTTAAAGGCGCAAATGCCGGAACCTCCCCAGATAATCTTCTTTAATATAGGTTTGAATGTAAACGGATATAACATATTAGTTAACGATTAATTCTATTTTATTTTACATAACGCCATCCCGCTACGGGCAGGGATATAGAGCTTTAGCCATTCTTTCTTTTCGTGTTTATACAGGGGGTCGGGAAGGGTGAAGTGATGGATGGAGTCGTCAGACAAACCGAATCCCCCAAAGCAGTTGGCATCCGTATTCAATCGTACTTCGTATTCCCCCGGCGGTACAAGGAAACCATAATGGGTATACGACCGGTTTGGGCTAAAATTAAAAACGAATAATAACTCTTTTCTCATATAAGCCAATATCTGGTCGGCGTCGTTGTCCCAAACTTTCTGAACAGGAGTAGACTGAAAATCTTTTACGCTTTTTATCAACTCAAGCATCCGGCGGTCAAAGTCTCCCAGATAAAGGTATTTGAGGTTTGGGTTGTCTACCAAATCCCATTGCCGGCGGGCATATTTGTGCGACCATCCGTTTCCTTCCCTCGGGAAATCAATCCACTCGGGATGGCCGAACTCATTCCCCATAAAATTCAGATAACCGCCGTTAATTGTTGAAGCTGTTACCAGCCGTATCATTTTGTGCAGAGCAATTCCACGCTCTACCCTGTAATTATGATCGTCTTTCATCATGTGCCAGTACATATCGGCGTCGATCAGGCGGAAAATAATTGTTTTATCTCCCACTAATGCCTGGTCGTGGCTCTCGGCATAGCTAATTGTTTTTTCGTCGGCCCGCCGGTTTGTCGTTTCCCACCAGATAGCAGAAGGGCGCCAGTCTTCATCCTTCTTTTCTTTGATTGTTTTTATCCAGTAATCCGGGATATTCATTGCCATCCGGTAATCGAACCCATAGCCGCCATCCTTAATTTCGGCCGCCAGGCCAGGCATACCGCTTACTTCTTCGGCAATAGTAATGGCCGAAGGATTTACCTCGTGTATCAATTGATTCGCCAGCGTAAGGTAAGCAATTGCATCGCCATCCTGATGGCCGTTGTAATAATCGCCATAGTTAGAGAAACTTTCTTCCAGGCCATGGCTGTAATAAAGCATTGACGTTACCCCGTCGAACCGGAAGCCGTCAAACCGGTATTCGTCCAGCCAGAACTTGCAATTAGACAATAAGAAATGAAGTACTTCATTCTTCCCGTAATCGAAGCATAAAGAACCCCAGGCCGGATGTTCACGGCGGGCGCCGGAATAGAAATACTGACTGTACGAACCATCGAACCGCCCTAATCCTTCTATTTCGTTTTTAACGGCATGGCTATGTACAATGTCCATAATTACGGCAATCCCCATGGCGTGAGCTTCATCTATTAATTGCTTTAATTCGTCGGGCGTGCCAAAACGCGACGAGGCGGCAAAAAAACTGCTTACATGATAGCCAAACGATCCGTAATAGGGATGTTCCTGGATAGCCATAATCTGGATGGCATTATACCCATCCCTTTTTACGCGGGGCAGGATATGGATACGGAATTCATTGTAACTGCCTACCTTCTCTTCGTTTGTGCTCATACCGATATGACATTCGTATATAAGCAAAGGAGAGACGCAGGGGTTGAACTTTTTGTTTTTGAAAATATACGGTTTATCAGGGTTCCATACCTGGGCGCTGAATACTTTTGTCTGTTCGTCCTGCACTACGCGGCGAATCCATGCGGGGATACGTTCGCCGCTGCCGCCCTGCCATTCCATCAACAGCTTAAACAGGTGGCCATGAGAAATCATACCTTCTTCCAGCACAATTTCCCAGTTGCCATGCTCCAGGCGATTCATCCGGTATGATTCGCTTTTTTGCCAGTTATTAAAATCGCCAATTAAGTAAATAGCGGTAGCATTAGGCGCCCATTCGCGAAAAATCCAGCCTTTATCCGTTTTATGCAATCCGAAATAAAGATAGCCGGAAGCAAATTCGCTTAATGTTTGTTGCCCATTATTGGTAAGTTCCTTTTCTTTCGCGAGGTAGTAGCGGTATCGCCCGTTAATGGCAGATCCGTATGGAGATAACCAGGGATCATTTTCGATTAAATGAAGTAGCTGCATAATTACAAATATGAATATGATTGTATGCAAAGATAATATTTTATGTGTACAGGCGAAGGATAATAAACGCATATTTGTTATATTTGCAAAAACCGTATATCCGATGAGTAAAGGAACTAAAAGTATTACCTTTTATCTGTTGATGATTGTTGTATTCGGTTCGTTGATGTATTTTATCGCCAAACAAGGCGAAAGTCGGCAACTGGATGAGGCTGCTGTGTCTTTATCCGCCACGCCGGATAATTTAGAGGAAGGGCTGGCGGTTTTCCGCGAATTACTTATCGGGCATATTACTTCCCCGGTTGCCACCCTGCTGCTTCAGGTGATTGTTATTTTATTGGCTTGCCGCCTTTTCGGCTGGTTGTTTATAAAGATGGGGCAGCCTACGGTTATCGGAGAGATACTGGCCGGTATCGTATTAGGCCCGTCCATACTTGGGCATTTTGCCCCTGGGATAGCCGCTTTCCTGTTTCCTCCGGAATCAATGTTGAATATTACTGTTTTAAGCCAGTTCGGGTTAATACTGTTTATGTTTTCAATAGGGATGGAACTGGATATTGCCGAAGTAAGGAAGACGTTCAAAGAAACCCTCCTGATAAGCCACACAAGTACCATTGTCCCCTTCTTCTTCGGGATGCTGGCCGCTTATTTTATCTACGATATCTATGCCGACAAGGGCACGCCATTCCTGTCATTTGCTTTATTTATAGGTATAGCCATGAGTATTACGGCTTTTCCCGTGCTGGCGCGTATCATCCAGGAGAAGGGGCTTACCAAATCGCATTTGGGCACGATTACCTTAGCCAGCGCCGCCAACGGAGATATTACGGCCTGGTGTCTGCTGGCTGTGGTGGTTGCCTTTGCCCAGGCGGGAAGCATGCTGAGCGCCGTTTATAATATCCTGTTTTCGGGCGTTTATATTCTGTTTATGCTTTTTGCTGTCCGCCCTTTCCTCCAGGCGCTCGGTCATCTCTATCATAATAAGGAAGTCATAGATAAGGGGCTGGTTGCTTTCATGTTTTTTATATTGGTAGGGGCGGCTTATTTAACGGAAATCTTAGGCTTGCATGCCCTGTTCGGCGCTTTTATTGCCGGCATAGTGATGCCGGGCAATCTGAAATTCAGGAAAATTATGACGGAAAAGGTAGAAGACGTTTCCTTATCGCTTTTTCTCCCGTTATTCTTTGTGTCTACCGGGCTTCGAACGGAAATAGGCCTGCTGAATACGCCTGAATTGTGGCAGCTATGCGGCATTATAATCCTGGTAGCTATTGCCGGAAAGTTTGGCGGGGCTTACCTGTCGGCCCGTTTTGTAGGCGAGAGTATAAGGGACAGTCTGTATATAGGAGCTTTTATGAACACCCGCGGCCTGATGGAGCTGATTGTGCTTACCATCGGTTATGAAATGCACATCCTTACCCCTCCCGTATTCGTTATGCTTGTAATCATGACGCTGGTAACGACGTTTATGACAACCCCGCTGCTATCGCTCATCAAATACTCTTACCGGAAGCGAGACAGGATGCTGGAAGAAAAAATGCGGCCGCCACTGGAAGGCGTATTTAATGTGTTGCTTTCTTTCGGACGGGCAGGAAACGGGCAGGTGATGCTGGATGCAGCCTGGCAGCTGTTTTCCAGAGGGAAGAACGAACTGAATATTACAGCGCTTCACCTTACGATGGGAGCCGATATAAACCCTTTGCATACGGATAATTTTGAAGAAGTAAGCTTCGGCCCCATTCTGTATGGAGCCCAAAAGCTGGGCATCCCTCTTAAAACGCGTTACGAAGTATCCACCCGCGGCGTACAGGAAATTGTAGATATTGTGAATGAAGAGGGATTTGATTTTCTATTGGTGGGCGCCGGTATTTCGCTTAGCAACCTTCCTGCCGACGTGGCGGTAAACCGTTTCCGTACGCTGTTCTACAACCGTTTCCTTAAAAGATTCAAAGCTCCCGCGGCGTGGTTTTCCCCCGGTTCGCTGCTGAAGGATAAAACAAAATTCTTTATTGAACACAGCCATTGTCCGGTAGGCGTATTTGTGAACCGCTATTTTGTGAAGGCCACTAACGTTATCCTGATTGTAGCCTCGGCCGGCGACTTGTTCCTGCTTGAATACGCGCGTACTTTACTGCTATCTACATCAGGCAGTATCAGCCTGGTTAATAAAACAAGCAGTACCACCCCCGGCGCCGGGGAAATAGAAGAATCTTTCGCCCGGTTTACGGAAACGGTTAAACAGGCAAAGGTATTGCCGGATAAAGACCTTACGCCGGGCCTGTTTAACGGATACAATTTCATGCTGATTAGCTACCATACCTGGAACGACGTATCCGAACACCGGAAAGATGCGCTCCAGAAGATGCCCTCTACGCTTATACTCGATAAATAGATTCTCCCGTGAAATACGATCAGTCTGCGCCTGGAAAGGGCGTAAAGAGATACCCTCCGGCCTGCCTCCGGCTGACTGTCCCCATAGACGGGAAAGCAATGTGCATACCGGCTATGGGGATTTTATGCCTGCTTACATACTCCAACACCTGTTTGCGGGCTGCTATCGCATCATCCGGATTTACATCGTAGGTAACGGCCACCTGGGGATAAGGCATCTGCAAGGCCATTGCATGCGCCACATCCCCCCATACAAACATCTTTTCATCACCCGACTCAAGAAGGAATGCCGTATGCCCCGGCGTATGCCCGCAGGCGGCATAAGCGGTAAAGCCGGGTAATAACGGAGCGCCCTCCCTGCCCGGTTCGCCAGGTTTAAACAGGTGGAGCCTGCTTTTATAAGCAGCGATGACGTCTTGTTGCTGTTTGAATTTTCCATCGCTCATCCAGTAGTCGTATTCAGGCTGCGGAAGATAGAGTTCCGCCTGCGGAAACATTACTTTTCCATCGCGTAACAGGCCGCCGATGTGGTCGCCGTGCATGTGGGTGATGAGGATTATATCTATCTGCCCGGGCGTAAGGTTCACGGCGTGGAGATTGTCAAACAATTTCTTGCCGAGGCCGGCGTCTATCAGGATATTCCTGTCGGGCGTTTTCACCAGGAAAGCATTCACGGCATTGGGAAACGTTCCGTCCGGGGCGCACTCGCGGAGCATTTCCGGCGTAGCGCCAATCAAGATACTTTTATTTCCCTGGCCTTGCGATTCGGCCAGAAGAATCAGTTCAAATGCACCCACCTTATGCGAATACACGCTGAGGTGTTCCTGCGCCGGTTGCAGGGCAATCCGGTATACCGAGAAGCTCAGGGGCTTGAGGGTGATGTGTGTTAGCGGGGCGGCGGCTTCGAAGGGGGATTCGGCGGGGGTTACGCTGTGCGGGGCGGCGAAGGTGTTCCGGGCTTCCAGGTTGGGGGAATGGAGGAGGAGGAGCTTTCCGCTGTGTTTGCCGGGCGAGAGGCCGTTGATATGGAGCTTTACCGTTTTGTGGCGGATACTTACGTTGGCTATTTTGATGATTAGTTCGTTTGTTTCTTTATCCAGCGCTGCCGTTGCATATAAATCGTCCTGGCCGGCTACGGGCGCTCCGTTCATTTGCAGGGGGAGTACGTTTGTGCCGGCATGGCGGGCGTAGAGCTGCTGCACATAATAGTTGGGCGTTTTTACGAGCGACAGGTTATCGAACCAGATTAGGTCCGGGCGCCATTGCCAGGCGTCGGCATGGCTGAACAGGGGGGCGTAGGTGCAGAGGCGCACTACGTCGGCATTGCGTTCAAAACCGGTCATGAAGGCGGCTTCGCAAAGGGCGGTAAGGAAGCTGTTTTCGCGGTTTGGCGCGTGGCAGGCGTATTCTCCGGCAAATACTTTAGGGCCGTTCCTGTCGTACGAGTCGTATCGCCCGGCTCCACGGAGGAACCATTCGGGAGAGCGGTAGAAGTGTTCGTCTACCAGGTCTACGCCGAGGCGTTTCATTTCCGGCCACAGGTAATCGAAATCTTCCCCTTCGGAGCCGGGGCCTGAGCTGCCTACTATTTGAATGTCGGGATAGCGGGCGCGGATGGCTTTTACGAACAGTTCCAGGCGTTCGGGGTAGATGGGGCCCCATTGTTCGTTTCCGATGGCCAGGTACTTGAGGTGGAAGGGTTCGGGATGGCCCATGGCGGCGCGGATGCTTCCCCAGGCGGATGTGGCGGGGCCATTGGCAAATTCTATCAAATCGAGGGCGTCGTCTACGAAGGGCTGCATCTTGCCCAGCGGCGTGTGCTGAGTCATATCATCGTTTTCAAACTGGCAGGAGAGGCCGCAGTTGAGAACGGGCAGGGGTTCGGCCCCCAGGTCTTCGCTCAGGAGGAAATACTCAAAGAAGCCCAGTCCGCAAGACTGGTAATAGTCCGGGAACTTTTTATAGGGGAAGGTGTAATTCCAGCGGTTGATATTTACGGGCCTGTTTTCTACGGGGCCAATGGTGTTCTTCCACTGGTAGCGGGTTTCAATCGTTGTCCCCTCTACGATACAGCCTCCGGGGAAGCGGAATACGCCGGGGTGGAGGTCTTTCAGGGCCTGGGCCAAATCGGCGCGCATGCCGTTCGGCCGGTTGTTAAAGGTTTTTTGGGGGAAGAGGGAGATATGGTCTGCCTCTATCACGCCCTCCGTTTCCATTGTGATGCGAAGGCGCGATTTGGCTTCCGTTTGCTGCGGGGCGAGGGCTACGGTGTATTTTTTCCAGCTTTTCCCGTTAATCTCCAGCTTCTTCGTCTCGAATATGTCATTGGCGTGATTAACCAGTTCGATACGGAGGGTTACCGGGCTATTGCCTGTGGAGCGGGCGTGGAGGGAGAGGCTGTAGCGCTCGCCTTCCTTTACGCCGATGCCGCGGAAGCCTTCATTTTCAAGCCCCGTACCGGTGATTTGCCCGGAACAGGCCAAACGGGCATAGCGGGGGTTTTTATCAAAACAGGGGTCTTTGGCCAGGATGGTTACATTGCCGAAAGGCGTCCAGCCGGAGAGGGGATTGTGGAACTCAAAGGAGCGGTTCTTTACCAGTTCGGCATACAGCCCGCCGTCGGCGCCAAAGTTGATGTCTTCAAAGAAGATTCCATACATCGTGGGCTGGATGGGAGCGCCCTGGCGGCTTGCATCAACGTTAAACTCGTAAACCGGGGCCAGTCCCTGCGCCGCCATGCTGCTTATAGCCAGGCTTACTGCGGCCAGCAGCGTTGTTGCTTTTTTACAGATTGTTGTCATACTATCGCAGTTAAAAGAGTTATGTAGAGAGAGACTCTTGCGCGGGCTGCGCCTTAGGGTACGATGGCTGTGGCTATGCCGCTCCAGGGGCCTTTTTCGCCGCGGGTGTTCTCCCAGCGGAGGGCTAAGTAGATGGTGCGTCCGTGCTCCTGGCTCTCGAAGGTGAGGATGGCGGGCGAGCCGGTGTCGAAGGCGGAGTTGGTGAGCCGGCTGGTGCTGTCGATGGGTTCTTCAGAGAAGGCCCAGCGTATCTCCACGCCATGCTGCCCGGCGGGCTTGCCCTTTTTGCGGGTAGACCCGGCGG
>JAIRKZ010000090.1 GCA_031259845.1 Tannerellaceae bacterium
TGGGATATAGTTTGGTAGATGGCTTCAAACTTCCGCCGTTGATGTTTACTATCGAAGAGGCGATTAGCTTTCTGATGGCCGGAAAACTGATAAACCATTATACCGACGATGATACATACGACGCCTTTCGTGGGGGAATGGATAAAATCCGGGCGGTACTTAAAGCTGTAGAAAAAGATTTCCTGCACAGCCTCGACGAATTTATTTATATCCCCAAGGTTTATAATATACCTTCACCCGTTCCGGTAAACGTAATGCAACCACTGATAAAGAGCCTTCTTCAGAAAAAACAGGTAACGATTATCTACCGTGCCGGCTACAGCGGAGAAACTACCTCACGCACTATTGAACCGCAGGGAATATTCTTTATGGCAAGCTATTGGTATATATTGGCCTGGTGCAAACTCCGCAACGATTACCGCACGTTTCACTTAGGGCGCATTCTGCATATCACAACCACGGAAAACAGTTTTGAAGTAAAACACCCGCCACTTGAAGAACTTGTGCAAACCATCTACTGTAACGAAAATAATACGGAAGTAACGCCCTAAAGGCCCGCCGCCCAACAGAGGGCCTGCGAAAGGATTTTAATGAACGACGGGTTCTCCCACGCAAGACGGTCGTGCCCGAGCGTAAGGGTGGTGACGCGGGCGTTCCGGTATTCATTCGTCCAGCAAACCAGCGGGAGGTGGGTTGGCTCGTCTGTGGAGAGGAGCGGGTGTACCGTTGGCAATAGTTCGGCGCCTCCGTATGTTTCGTCTGTTATGCTGAAGTCTTCTATGCCTTTTGTTATGGGATGATTCCTGTCTGCCACTTTTACATCGAACGTAACGCCGTGTTTATAGGTAGACGGCTGTTTTTCTGCGCCGTTTTCTTTCCAGGGATAATGATGGTAACGCCCGCCGATGATTGAAACATATTCCGGCCAGAAATCATAGCTGCAAAAAGCATGATGAAGCGCTACAAGCCCCTTGCCGTTCGCAAGCGCCGCAATGAAGTCGCCCTGGGCTTCCTCGCTTATTTCTTTTGGCATATCGTATAACAGGATAACGTCGTACGGGGCGATACGCTCTGCTTTGAGCGCCGCATGCGCATCGGGATGCTTTACATGGTCGTACGTTATGGGTAATTTCGCGAGCAGTTGGTCGAAAGCGCTTTCGTCATACTCGTGTCCTCCGGTGATAAATAATACATGCGGGGCCTTTTTCTCTTTACCCTCCCGGCAAACGGAAAATACGGGCAAGGCAAGCAGGCCGGCAAACAAAAGGGTAGCCATCTTTTTCATAAACTAATTTCTTTAAATATTTGTCCGGGAAAGATACGCATAAAATAATAATTATCTTTGCAGGGCTTACTAAAATTAATGATTATGAACCATCCGTTGCATATACACAACACGTTGGGAGGGAAGAAAGAACAGTTTATACCCTTACATGAACCGCATGCGGGCATGTATGTATGCGGCCCTACCGTTTATGGCGACGCCCATTTGGGGCATGCGCGCCCGGCTATTACGTTTGATTTGCTATTCCGCTATCTTACCCATTTGGGATATAAGGTTCGCTACGTACGTAATATTACAGATGTGGGCCATCTGGAACACGACGCCGACGAGGGAGAAGATAAAATAGCCAAGAAAGCGCGCCTGGAACAATTGGAGCCGATGGAAGTGGTACAGTATTACCTGAACCGCTACCACAAAGCGATGGACGCATTGAATGTGTTGCCTCCCGGTATAGAGCCGCATGCTTCGGGGCATATCATCGAACAAATAGAACTGGTAAGGGAAATAGTAGACAGGGGCTATGCCTACGAAAGCGGAGGCTCCGTCTATTTTGACGTGGAAAAATACAATAAAACGTATCGATACGGCATCCTTTCCGGACGGAATGTGGAAGATATGATGAGCGCGACGCGCAGCCTGGACGGACAGGAAGAAAAGCGCAACCCGGCAGACTTTGCCCTCTGGAAGAAGGCGCAGCCGGAACATATCATGCGCTGGCCGTCGCCCTGGAGCAACGGATTCCCCGGATGGCATTGCGAATGTACGGCCATGGGGAAGAAGTACCTCGGCAGCCATTTTGATATACATGGCGGAGGGATGGACCTTATCTTTCCCCATCACGAATGCGAGATAGCCCAGGCGGTAGCCTCGCAGGGCGATGATATGGTGCATTACTGGATGCACAACAATATGATTACCGTGGGCGGGCAGAAGATGGGTAAGTCGTTGGGCAATTTTATCACGCTGGATGAGTTCTTTACCGGTAGCCACGCCATGCTTGCGCAAGCCTATTCGCCCATGACGATCCGTTTCTTTATTTTGCAGGCGCATTACCGCAGTACGGTAGACTTCAGTAACGAGGCGCTGCAGGCTTCGGAGAAAGGATTGTCCCGGCTGATGGACGCTTATCGCCAGTTGATGAAACTTCAGCCTTCGCCCGCTTCGTCGGTAGCAGTAAAAGATATACGGGGCAAATGTTACGAAGCAATGAACGACGACTTAAATTCGCCCGTCGTTATATCCCATTTATTTGACGCTTCCCGGATAATCAATACAGTGAAAGACGGTAACGGAACGATGACCTCCGGAGATATAGAAGAACTGAAAGACGTCTTCAGGCTTTTCCTGTTCGATATATTAGGCATGAAAGACGAAGCGGCAGGCGGAGGCAATTATGAAGCCTTCGGTAAGGCAGTGGATTTACTTCTGGCCATCCGCCGGCAGGCCAAAGAGCAGAAAGACTGGGCTACTTCGGATAAAATACGGAACGAACTGGCAACGATTGGCTTCGAAATAAAAGATACCAAAGACGGGACAGAGTGGAAACTGAATGATAGATAACACACGGATATGACCATACAGGAGTTTTTTAAAGGAGATAAATTCGCGCTCCAGGCAGGCGTTGAATTGCTCGAAGCCGGTAATGGATACGCAAAGGCGCGTATGGAGATTAAGCCGGAGCATCTTAACGGGGGAGGCGTTTGCCAGGGGGGCGCTATCTTTACATTGGCCGACCTTGCTTTTGCGGCGGCAACGAACAGCCATGCACGGCTCACTCTTTCCATAAATTCAACCATCCACTTCTTCCGCGCCGAAAGAAAAGGATTTCTGTATGCCGAAGCGAAAGAAGTATTCAGCCACAAACGTTTATCTAACTGCGAAGTGAATATTACGAACGAAGCCGGCGAACTGATAGCCGCCTTCACCGGCGCCGGCTACCGCAAGGATACGGAATTGCCTTTTGCTGCGCTGGAATAAACAACGCTCCTCACTGGGGCATTTCTATCCGGCATGTCAGGGGGTAGCGAAGGTTTTGGGCCGATTTATAATGCGTTTCCATAGCGCCTATCTTTAGTTTGGCGCGTATCTTTACGGGGATGCGGTTACTGTCGTCGCCTATCCATATTTCCATGGCTTCCTTACTTTCGGTGAAAGCGTCGTCATAAATATCCACAATAAAAAGGCGGGTGCGGAACTTTACTCTGTCGCGCTCCACGATTCGCTGTCCTTCATACCGGTAAGTTACATTAATCAGGCTTTTCCCCATGCCTACCTGAAGCGGATATTTATGGCCGGCGCTGAAGTTTTCCCAGTCGAACGTGCGTGTGTACATAAGCGAACCCAGTAAATCCAATACGCATGCTCCGCCTGTAAGTACCGTGTCGGCTTTTATCCTGTTGAGGTTCTTCCGTATGGCATGGATATGGGTTTCGTCGTTTTTGTATGAATAGGTAAGGTCGTCCATTTCGTAATAACCGCCTTCAAGCGTACGCTTTCCGCTGTATAACAGGCGGGGTTTCTCTTTCGTCAGATAGTTCTGTATCGTATCGCGTATGCTGAAGAACGTATGTACCATACCCGACGAATTAATCAATACGCAGGTATTCCATGCCGGCGCGCCTTGATATGTCGTTTCTTTTACGGACAGCGAAGCGGTTCCGGCTTTCGGCATCATCAGGCCCCATTTAAAATAGAGGTCGTAGGTTATTTTTTCACCGTCGGCAAAAACGGTTGCGTCGTCAAAACACAGTACCTGCCCCTGTATTTGTCCCTGTACAAAAGCCATAAGGATAAGGATGGCGGCTATTATCCGTTTAAAACGGTATTCCTGTGCGGCCGGAGCTGCCGCCTGATGTTTGTTTTCCTTCATTTTTGTAGTCTCTTTTCGGTTTTGTAGCTTCTTTGGGCTTGTTTTTTGTTATTTCCGGGGGCTTTTGCTTCGTAAATGCAGCAGCCTGTATATTCCATGTTTCTTCTATTTGCCAGTTTTTCATTACAGTGAATAGATTAGGGCAATAAATGACTGTTTCGGGCTGGCGTTTTTCTGCATAATTTCCGGTATCCCATATATAATTGGCATTTTCGTCCAGGATAAGGCGGGCATAATACTTGTCGGGCTGTAAGTCCATAAAGAGCGCTCCGCCGTTTGACACCCGGTTTTTACGTACCAGCTGGTCGTTGCTGTTTAACAACTCCACGAAGGCTGCCGTGCTATCTGTGGGCAGGCCGTTGATATTGATGTATAAATGGCCGTATTCGTCTTCCGTTTTTATCCGGAAGGTTTGGTTTACGGCATTGTTCCATTTGTTGTAAATGCTGTAAATGCTTGCCGAATCTACGGTAAGGCGATACTCTTCCGCATATTTCCATTTACGGTTGATAAAGAAACCCAGCGAATTGAGCGAATCGGGGAAGAAATCAAATTCCACAGGCCGCCAGAGGGTGTCAACCTTTTGTTCCAGAAGGAACAATTCCTTGTCTGTTTCCAATACAGGTTCGTCGAATACAATGCTTACCGTATCGGAAATATTCATTGACCCGGAAGCGCCTATCGTCATCCCCAGGAAAGCGGGAGGTTCCGGCTGGTCGTCGTCTTTCTTTTTCTTTTTGGGTTCGGGGCGGCGGCGCATGGCGATTGTAAGCGTATCTGTTTGCGGACGGAGAACGTTCAGCGAATCGCTTTTCGGGTAATTGATCTCAATTTGCAACGTATCCTGGCGCCAAACCAACGGATCGGTCAGCCAATAAACAACGGCTTTTTCTTCCTCTGTCCACTGGGGGTAATACCAATCCGCTTCGTCTGGTGTGAAATTGAGGGGAACCGGCAGGGGCATCGTATCCAGCCGGGCGTTGAAGCGTAAAATAAACCGGTTTTCCTCCGGGCGTTCGGGGCGGAGTGCATATTGCCGCCCGAACGGTTCTTTAAACAGGCGAAGCTCTATATTGTCCGGCATAAAACGGGTGTAGCCTACCGTTTTTATCGTATCAACCGTTAGCGAATCTTTCCACAGCGTATCCTGCCTGGAGGTAAATTCGAACGCAGGGACAATCAGCGAATCGCAAAAAGCAATCTCTTCACCCGGCTGGTCGAACTTATAATCCCTGTTTACGTCGTTGAGGGCAAAGATGCGATAGGTTCCCGGTGCGATGTTCCGGATTACGAATTTACCCCGGTCGTTTGTGCGCGAAGTGCGTATGAAAGGTTCTTTTACAAAAGCCGTATCGTCGAGGTTGCTATGCAGGCCGATGGTTATGCCGGGCATAGGTTCCAGATTCTCTGCATTTAGCAGATGCCCGGATACTTCGAGCGAATCGATTATGTCGCCGGTAGAGAATGCGAAAGAGAAATTCTCAAGCACATTTTTCTCATTATTGTCCGAGATGGAATTGGTAAAGTCTATGGTGTATGTAGTATTCTCCTTTAGCGTATCCCGCAGTTCTACCATTGCTTTTTTGCCCAACGGGCGTATCACGGGCATTTGTAGCTGGGGAGGGGTGATGATTACGTTTTCGGTTGGCTTTTCTATCTGGATTAGTTCGTCGAACAGGATTTCTATTTTGTTTCCCTTAAAGTTTGTCTGGTTGGGAGCCGGCGTACTGCTTACAAACTTAGGAGGGGCTTCGTCGTATGGCCCTCCGTTCGGCGAGCCGATGTTGGCGCATGAACAGATAAGCAACAGCAGCACACAACCGGACAGTTCTACTTTTTTTCTTGCAGGCAAAACATTCATTCCATACACGCTTTGATGATAACAGGGGCAAAAATAGGTAAAATACCGGGATTCCGTTCATCTGCCGGCCCGTTTTAAATCTATTTACGGATTTATACTTTACGCGCGATAAAGGTGAAGCCTCGCGCGGACGGATTTTTTTTGTTTACTTTGCACTCGAAACAGAAGGGATACAATAAAGAATGATGGAGATAAACTGGAAAAAGAATACCGCATTATTTTTAGGCGGACAAGCCTTGTCTTTCTTCGGCACTATGGTTGTGCAGTACGCCATCCTGTGGCATATCACCCTCAGCACGCAGTCTGGAGCGATGATGACCGTTTTTACCATTGCCGCATTTCTACCGATGTTTGTTATTTCGCCTTTTGCCGGCGTATGGGCCGACAGGTTTAACCGGAAATACATCATCAATATCTCCGACGGCGCCATAGCCCTTGTCAGCCTCCTTGCGGCGGCATTCATTTGGGCGGGTTTCGACAGCATTGTGGGCATCCTGTTTGTCTGCACTATCATACGTTCATTCGGGCAGGGCGTGCAGACGCCTGCGGACGGCGCTTTTATCCCCGACATCGTCCCGCAGGAACATTTGATGAGAATCAACGGCATACAAAGCAGTATATACTCATTTATCAACCTGGCGACGCCTGCGGTAAGCGGCGCTATAATGACGTTCGCTCCGCTGGAAATACTGTTTCTCCTCGACGTCGTTACCGCTATTATCGGCATAAGCATCGTTTTATTTCTCGTAAAAACGCCGGAAAAAGAAAAACCGCTTGCGATGGGTGCGACGGCACAAAAAGGCGCGGCGTATTTTCACGATTTAAAAGCCGGAATAACTTATATAAGGCAGCACGGCTTTATCTTACGGATCGTCATCCTGTCTGCCATCTTTCTCTTTTTCTTTGCTCCCGCCGCGTTTTTGACGCCCTTGCAGGTAACGCGCACGTTCGGCGACGAGGTGTGGCGGCTTTCGGCGATAGAGATTGTTTTTTCCGCCGGCATGATAGCGGGCGGCCTGTTGATTGGCGTATGGGGCGGCTTCAGAAACCGCATATATACCATGACGCTGTCTTGTGCGCTGACCGGTCTGTTTACTGTCTGTCTGGGACTTGCGCCCGGCTTTTCACTCTACCTTGTTGTCATGGGAATCCTGGGCGTCACGTTCCCGCTTTGGAACGCGCCCTTCATGACGCTGCTGCAAACCACCGTGGATACGGCGTTTATGGGCAGGGTCATGTCTGTTTTCACGATGGTATCCAGTACGATGATGCCTATGGGCATGCTTGTCTTCGGGCCTGTGGCCGATACCGTTTCGATAGAGACGCTGCTCATCGGGACGGGCATCGTGGTGGCGCTGCTGTGTATCCCGATGGCTTTCATCAACGCTTATGAAAGATAGACAGGAGGACGTACAGGCATATCGAGCCGGCTATTCCCAGGAAGCCATACAGGAAGACGAACGCTATGGTACAACCGGCTAAGATGTATCTTCTTTCATTGCCTTTCCATGCCGGCGACTTGACTTTAAGGGAGAACATCGGGATTTCCGATACCAGCAACAAAGAGGTAAGCGTGGCCGACAGGATAACGGCTACGACAAACAGGGTTTCGTTCCAATGGACAACCCGCTGTAACAAACAGGCTAAAGACGACCAGAACAACGCATGCGCCGGAACCGGGAGGCCGATAAATGACGTGGTTTGCCGTTCGTCAATGTTAAATTTGGCCAAACGCAGCCCGGAGAAAACAGGTATCACAAAGGCAAGGTAAGGAATACAAACATTCAGGCTCCCCAAAGGCAAAAACGAACTGGCTTCCCTCAGTAAATGAAAAACAACCAGCCCCGGCGCCACGCCGAAACTAACCATATCGGCCAATGAATCCAGCTCTTTGCCCACAGGAGACCAGGCTTTCAGCAGGCGGGCGGCAAAGCCGTCGGAGAAATCAAAAACGGCGGCAATTATAATCCAGAAGGCAGCCCATACAAAATGGCCGTCCAAGGCCATCACGCAGGCAACACACCCCGAGGCCAAGCTCAGGCAGGTAATCGTATTAGGTATATGTTTACGGATATTCATTTCGGCGGAAAAAGTTATGAATTAGTTCTGCCCAGGCGTGCAATAGGCGTTTGGTTTCCTGTAACCTTTTGATCCATTTCCACCAGCACTTCGCTATCCAGCGGGATATATACATCCACGCGCGAACCGAACTTGATAAAGCCCATCTGGTCGTCTACATGGCAGGGGTCGCCCGGTTTGGGGTAGGTTACAATCCGGCGGGCCATGGCTCCCGCTATCTGCCGGGCCAGGATATCCTTTCCGCACCGGGTTGTTATCACCACGGCGGAGCGTTCGTTTTCCGTACTGCTTTTGGGAAGGTATGCAGCCATGAAACGGCCCTTGTTATGCGATACATGTTTCACCACGCCATTTACCGGAAACCAGTTGGCATGCACATTAAATACCGACATAAAAACGGAAATCAAAAGGCATTTACAATGGAGTTCTTCATTTTCCGTCACTTCTTCTATCGCCACAATCGTACCGTCGGCCGGCGCAATTACCAATCCTTCCGAATCGTATGGAAAGCGGCGGAAAGGACTGCGGAAAAAATTAAGCACTAAAAGGAACAGCGCAGCCGACAGGGTAAACACCGTATGGAATATCGCGCTTTTTCCTGTCGTATGGTATAAGGCAAGATTTATGAGAAACAATACCGAAAAGAGGGATAGCAGTAATCCCGTTCCTTCCTTGTGCACCTTGTGAACTTTTATTCTTCTTAGTTTTCTTTTATCCATTGTGCTGCAAAAATATCTATTTTTGGCGAATATCAGCCATTCACCGCCTCTATTTTATCTAATTCCACATACCAAAGGAACCCTTCTACGTTTTCATAACCCATACGGCGTACTAAATTCATATAGTGTTTCACCTGGTGATGATGGCGTTTATCTTGTTTTTCGCCAAATTTATAATCTACTATTACGGCGCGGTTGTCTGTCAGCATCACCCTGTCGGGGCGTTTGGTTCTTCCTTCCCCGGAGAGTATTTCCACTTCGTTCAATACGCGGCTGGAGCCATCATACCAGGACGATACGCCGGGCCGCGCCAGTAAATCGTCCAAACGCCCGGCCAGGGCTGAGGCTTCTTCGCGGTTTATGACGCCGGCCTGCAGGTAACGGTCTACTGCCGGGGCTACGTCTTTCTTTGTATGGATAGAGCTTAGCACTTCGTGCATCAAGGCTCCATGCTTACGCCGCACATTATCAAAAAAGAAGTTTTTCCCATGCAGGCGCAGTTGCAGCCGTTCGTCTGGAGAGACGGAGAACAGATTTCCCATACTTATTTCTTCCGCCAGTGTCTCCTTTTCGCTTCCGGCATACCGGCAGGGGCTTCCCAGCTCAAACAGGCCGGCCTCCGTATCGAAGGAAAAATGTCCGCTTTCGCACAACCCTTCCCAAAGCAGGCTTGCCATCGAATGGGCTTTCTCCGCCCTTCCGGTCTGTGCATGGATTTTCTGGGGGCGGGGGGCGAAGACTATCAGTTCTTCCTTGGCGCGGGTAAAGGCTACGTACAAGGTGTTCAGGTTATCAATGCAGGCATGCAGCCGTTCTTCAAAATAATCGCCGGCAAAGATTGTTTTGGCAAGCTTTTGTCCGTAGCGCACCGGCGTTAAGTGTAATTTATTGAAGGGCGCCTGGCGGGGCTTACACCACATCACTACTTGCTTGCCTGGTTTATGGTCTATTTCCCAATCGCCGAACGGTATGATAACGGCCCTGAAGCCTAAGCCCTTCGACTTATGGACGGTAAGGATGCGCACCGCATTCTGCCCGTCGGGGGTGGCAATTGCCTTGCGGCAACCCGTTTCGTCCCACCAGGCAAGGAAACGGGTTAAATCGGCGTTTTCTTTTTGCGCATATTCCAGCGCCATATCAAAGAATGCCTGGATAAACACCTGCTCATTGGCCGGAAAGTAAGCGGCGAACAAGCGGAACAGGCCTTCCGCCAGCTCATACAGCGATTGGCGTGAAAGCGCATATAGCTCCTTTTTAACAGAGGGCGGAAAGTCCGTTACGGAGACTGCTTCATGTATCCTGCCCGCCAGCGCCAGCCAGGAGAGAATGGCAATCCGCTTATTGGCAGGCTCGTCGGGATTTCTTAAATGCCGTAAAAGGAACGTAAGGAAACGGACGGACGGCGAACTGTTTACAAACAGCGCCTCGTCCGAGATAACGTCGTACCGGTAGCGGGCAGACGGATGTTCTTCCTTATACGTCAGCAGCGTATCCGCCGCCATCGCCGCTTCCTGGTTCGTTCGCGTCAGTATGGCTATATCTTTCAGCGCATATCCGTTGTCTTGCAATTGTTCCAGCGCTCCGGGCAAGCGCAGCAGGGCTTCTTCCTTCCAGCCGGTATCTTCGTTGTCCGGCAGAAATTCTATTTTCACATGGCCGTCTTTATCCCGGAATGCGGGGGGGATCAACTGGCTGCTACCGGCATATACCGACATGATTTTCTGCCGGAACAGGTCTTTTTCTTCTTCCGGGAGGGAAGAGGTTTCCAGGGTTTCGTTATAGATTAATTGCAAAATACCGGGCAGCGTATCAAACAGCGCATTGTTGAACTCCACGATATGGCGGAAGCTGCGCCAGTTCTCCGCTAATGTTTCCTCGCTTACCTGTTCGCGGGTAAAGTCTTCCGACACCTGTTCGTCCAGCAGCGTCCAGTCTGAGTTGCGGAAGCGGTAGATGCTTTGCTTCACGTCGCCTACAATCAGGTTCCTGTTGTTATGGGCGAGGCTTTCCTGTATAAGCGGGCGGAAATTGTGCCATTGCATCCGGCTTGTGTCTTGAAACTCGTCTATCATGTAGTGGTCTATATGCGTGCCTGTTTTCTCATAGATAAAAGGAGTGTCGCTACCGTCTATCACCTTGTTGAGCAATTCGGTTGTATCGGCGATAAGCAGGATGTTTTTTTCTTCCCGGTAGGCCGCTATCTGGGCGGAGACGTCGTTCAGGATACCCAGCACGTAGTAGAACCGTACGGTTTCTTTCGCCGTATGCCAGGCGGTAAGGCCGTTAAAGAAAGAAACGGCTTCCTTGATACATTCGTTCAGGCCATCTTCAAAGGCGCAGGCGATGATTTGCACTTTGGCGGGCGGCGTAGTCTTCGTATAACAGGCTTCTACATTACCGGCCAGGTTGATAAAGGTGGCGGACGGTTCTTTCATCTCGCCTGCGGCATACTTTTCAAAATGCTTTAAGGGCGAGTTGTTCCCCCCCTTAAAGTCGGCCGGTTGCAGGGCGTAGCGCCCCAGTATTTCCATTGCTTTTTCTCCAATCCGCCTGATTTCGTTTTCTGTTGAGCGGATAATGGCGTACAATTCATTTTTATAATCTTCGAGCGCCTGTTTATCCGCAATGTCTTTATTTACCTCATCGGCGTATGCCTTATAGCTTTCTTTAAATACCTCGCGGCTAAGCCCCATTATATCGCGGCGCAGGCTCCATTCGCCTCCCGACTCTATTTTGTCTTCGGCAAAGCGTAGCAGCCAGCCGAGCAACTCTTTGCTTTCCGGTTTATCCAAATCGCCCAGCAGGTGGTCTATGGCTTCGGTCAATACCAGTTCCTGGTCCATTTCAATGCCATAGCCGCCTTGCAGGCCTATTTCGCGGGTAAAGGCGCGCATGGTTTGCTGGAAAAAGCGGTCTATCGTACTTACATTGAATGAGGCGTAATCGTGCAATACCGTTATCAGTATCTTCTTTGCCTTTTCCCGTATAACAGCTTCGTTCCATCCATAGGCATCGTGCAACAACTGCACGTAACCGGATTTTTTCCCCGACGCCAGATGGTAAAGTTCCTCTATGATGCGCCCTTTCATCTCGTCGGTAGCCTTGTTCGTAAAGGTAACGGCCAGAATCCGGCGGTAAGCCATATCTTTGGAGAAGAGCAATTTCAGGTATTCGCCCGTTAGCTTATAGGTTTTCCCCGCCCCGGCGGAAGCTCTGTAAACAGTCAGCATAGGGTTAGATAATCCGGCTTTTGGTATATCCTTCTTTCTGTAAGATTTCGAGCGCCTTCGAGCGCAGGTCTCCCTGCACAATGATTTCGCCGTCTTTGGCCGATCCTCCTACCCCGCACTTTATTTTCAGGAATTTCCCCAAAGCCTGAAGGTCGCCGTCCGTACCGCGGAATCCGGTAACGAGGGTAACGGCCTTCCCCCCGCGGTTCCGCTTATCCAGCGAAATACGCAGGAGCTGCTTCTCTTTCGGGGGCGTATTATCTTCCTCCGCTTTTCCTCCTGCGCTATTATATTGAAATTCGGGATTGGTAGAATACATAACCCCCAGCCTGTCTTTCCAGTCGTTCTTTTTCATATCGTTCCATTCTTTACTGCCCAAAACTACGAATTAATTATATACAAAAAAAGGCGTTGCAGCAGATAGCCTGTAAAAAACGTCGCGTAGCATTCCCTTAGGCCGGGATGGAATCGCTCAATTGAGCGCTACCCGTTTCATCCAGCGCTCCCGGCGGAACTTGCCTGTATAGGGATTTACAGACTTCCATATCAACCATACGTTGCCTACGATATAGTCTGCCGGCGCCAGGCCCCAATAGCGCGAGTCCCATGAATCGTTAACATTGTCGCCTGCCATAAAATAATAGTCGGAACGAAAGGTATAGGCCCTTGCAGGGCGATTATTCAGGTAAACCGTCGAATCCTGAAAAGCGAGCGCTCCTTTCGTTTCCCATTCAATCAGCGTTTTGTATAAGACGTAATTGTGGCGATTCATCAGAACGGTATCGCCCTTTCGGGGGATATAGAGAGGGCCAAAATTTTCGGCGTTCCAGCTTATAATGGAATCGTTTGGGAAACAATTCAGGACAGGTTTGTCAAAACTCCACCACAAACTGTCTTCCGGATGAACGCTACGCTTGCTCTGCTCCGCCACGTTCCCCAAGGGTTCGTCTATGCCTTTTACCCGGTAATAGCCGTTCTCTATCAGCAGGCTGTCGCCGGGCAGGCCGACGCAACGCTTGACAAAATATTTCAGGATATGCATTTCCATCCGTTCCTGCGTATGTGGATAAGGGGCGTTAAAGACAACTACATCGCCCCGGCGAATGTTCCTTATGCCCGGCGCCCGGTAAAT
>JAIRKZ010000167.1 GCA_031259845.1 Tannerellaceae bacterium
AACAGATTTGAAAATACTCGAATAACTTAAAGGAAGTCTGTCATTGGCAAGTATTAACCTGTTATCGGATTTAAGAAAATCAACCGCATTTTCTAACGGGTTTGTCAATTGTATTTGCAAGGAATTAAAATACAGCCTGCTTAGTCGGTCTTCATAATTTAAACTCACAGTGAATGGAATATGACAGTTATGCGTTTTTGTATTATTGTATTCCATTGATTTTGTCTCTAATCCTGCAGATGCTTCGTAGGTAAACCTGTTTGCTATTTTGTTTCCGAAAACGCTGATATTCACGCCGGGAATATATAATCGCCTGTGTTTGCCGCCCAAATTTTCATCAGTGACACCATATTTAAGTTTCACAGTAGAATTTATGCCTGACGCAATTTTATATCTAACGGATGCATACATGTCAAAAGATTCTTTATTAAACATATACTTCTGTTCGATCATGTTATAACCGGTCAAACTGTTTGTCATTTTATTGTCAATGTCAACAGATTCATCATAGAATGTTGAACCTGCGGATAATAATAAATCTTTCGACAGATTGTTGGAATAAGTTAAGCCGGAATACAGACTGTGATTGTCTGCTACATTTCGGAATCCGGTTTCCATATTATCATTGATGTTGTGAGCGCTAAAATCTTTGTATATGATATCTGATTTATTAGTCTTTTTCAGGGCGTTATAGTCAAACGAAAAATTAATTATCTGATTTGATTTAATTACATAATCGGCAGACACGGATGAGAAGTATGCCACAGGTTTATGATTAAAATATTGATTGTACGATGATATAAGTTCGCCATTCGTATATGTATTTTGTGAAAACAGATCATTATTTCTATCGCTGTTAATATAATAGAATACAGAATTTATCCTGTACCTGTCCGTTTGTTTTCGTAAGGTCAGATTTGAATTTGAAACAAAGTTTTTTGACCAATTCTGTTCATCAAACAACTCATTTAAAGACTCTGCAAATAAGGTTGATAATCTTTCTTTATTTCCAAACAACTTCTGAATCTCTCGCAGTTTAAAAGCAGGATTACCTATATTGTTTGTATTATTGATTAAGAATCCGTTAAATAGATTGGAAAATCTCATCAGGGAGCCTTTAAATTCATATTTATTAATTGCCCCATATCCGCCCTCTACAGAAGCTGCCAGGATATTCTTAAACTCACTTTTTGCATTAATATTAAGCACGGTTTCTTCCTGTGATTCTTTGTCCACTGAAAAATTGTCTCTGTAATTATTAACAATCTGAAGTTTTTCAATCATTCTGTTTTCAATCTTTTCAAGTGCGATACTGTTTTGATAATTAAATGTTTCTTTACCATCAATCAATATCCGGTCAATATTTTTTCCTTTATAGGTTATAGAACCGTCATCATCCAGCCTGAAGTTCGGACTCTTCTTTAGTATCTCGCCCAGTTTGTTGTTATCCGCCAAATTAAGTTTACTTATATTTATACTTATTGTATCCTGTTCAACATTTTCAGGTTTAACAATTATTTCATCTAACAAATTAACATTACGGGTTAATACATATTCCCTTTTGACGACTGCATCGGAAAAATCATAAGATTCCAAATCAATGCTTAATTTATTAAACCCAATATAACTTATCGTAAGCGTCAGTCCTTTTTTATTGTCAATATCTACTTTGAAATAACCATTCTTATCTGTAAACGAATATTTCACAACTTTTCCGTCATTATTGGTTATAATGATATGCGCCTGTTGAAGAAATTCATTTTCTTCAACCATAACGATCCCTTCCAATACTAATTTCTGCCCGAAGCTATTTAACGTATTCATCAAAGAAAAAACAATCAGGAATATGTTCTTATAATGATTCATTCCTGTTTATCCTTTAAGTTTAATCTTGTTTTAATTCTCACAATTTTTTTCAATATGAATGTCATAAAGAAATAGAAAATTGCACATGAAACAATCAAAATGGGAATCAGCCAGTAGCCAAGTAATTCAGCGGCTCCGGCATTAATTTGAGATAAGAAACCAAGACCGGCAAAGTTTCCGTCTTCTATAAATAGTCCGGTTTTATGAGGGTAGAATATTTTTGCAATAACAAGAAAACCGCAAGATAATATGAGCAAATACATAATCAAGGCGGTAATATATTGTCCCCCTGTCAACAATGTAACCCAAATACCTCTGAGTATTCCGAAAATATTATATTTATTGATAGCATGTTTAAGCTGCCTTTCTGTTATGACAGGTTTCAAATAAGATTGTGGTTCGCCAAGATTACGAATAACCATCATTATTCGCTCTTTTTCGGAAACAATCGTCTTGTTACAAATGAAAGATTCATAGATATGCGAATCAATTTCATTTATAATATCAGTTACATCATCCTTTGGTAGCATTGAAATTATATCGTTTACCTGTTCAATATAATTTGTGTATATTTTATACGCTTCTACCGAATCAAAATCACTCCGTTTCATATTTCAATTTGACTGTTAATATCTTTAATTATCGTATTCCAGTTGGAATTAAGCTCTTTGAGCATCTTTTCTCCGTCCATCGTAAGCGTATAGTACTTTCTTGGGATACCGGTTTTCTGTTCTATCCATTTGCAATCAAGCCATCCGTCTTCTTTTAGCCTGTTCAAGATTGGATAGATCGTTCCTTCGGTTATTTCCAACCCTGTACATTCCTTTATTTTCACAATCAACAAATATCCGTAAAGTTGCTCTTGCTTTAACATATTAAGAATCAACAAAGGAAGGATTGTCTTCTTCAATTGTATTGTCCAGTTGTCTATAAATTTTCCGTACATCATTCGCTCTGATTTTGGTGCAAATATAATAAGATACCTCGGATTACAATGTATTTTTCCTGAAAATATATTTTACAATCATCAATAGTGAATGTTTTATATAGGAAGGGAATGGATTATTCTGCCAATCTGCCTGATATATTTATTGGTATAGATTTCATCTATTAGCCTTTAGTAATTATCTATCAATAAGATACGTGTCTTTTGTTTTGATAAGTCTATCTTTGTGACGCAAAATTTATAATAAAAACAATTAAGTATGGAACCAATTATTAATTCAAAATTACCGGAATTTAAAGTACAGGCTTACCATAATGGCGCCTTCAAGACAGTATCAAGTGAAGATGTAAAAGGGAAATGGGCGATCTTTTTCTTTTATCCTGCCGACTTTACATTTGTATGCCCTACCGAACTGGTAGACCTGGCCGGAAAATATGACCAGTTACAATCAATGGGAGTAGAAGTGTATTCTGTAAGTACAGATACTCATTTTGTGCATAAAGCATGGCACGATGCTTCAGACAGTATCCGCAAGGTGAACTATCCCATGCTGGCCGACCCGACAGGCGTTATAACCCGTGGCTTTGGCGTGATGATTGAAGATGATGGCGTGGCCTACAGGGGTACATTCCTCGTTAATCCGGAAGGACTGATCAAACTTGCAGAAATAAATGACAACAATATCGGGCGTAATGCCGACGAATTAGTGCGCAAAGTAGAAGCCGCTCAATTCGTAGCTACGCATAAAGATGAAGTTTGCCCGGCTAAATGGAAAAAGGGAGACGAAACGTTGAAGCCGAGTATAGACCTGGTTGGCAAAATTTAATCGAATAAGACAAGTGAAAAGACTGGCGAGAAAGCCGGTCTTTTTGTACTTCCCGGCGGGTACGAAAAAAATAAACAATAGAAACGAAAAAAGGAAAGGGAAAAATCAATGTTAAACGAATCATTAAAAAAACAGGTATCAGATATTTTCATCGGCCTGGATGCTGCATATAGTTTTGACGTCCATGCTTCAAAAGAGCATGAGAGTTATAATGAACTGATAGCCCTGCTGGAAGATGTGGCTTCGTGTTCCGAAAAAATAACGGTTAGTTTCACCGAAGCGAACGGCCTGTTATTCCGTTTGAAAAAGGACGGCAAACCAACCGGAATCTCGTTCCGCGGAGTACCCAACGGACATGAATTCACCTCGCTCTTACTGGCTATTCTGAATAGTGACGGAAAAGGAAAGAACTTTCCGGATGAACACATCTCCCAAAAGATTAAAGAATTAAAAGGGCCAATCCGCCTCACTACCTATGTATCGCTAACCTGTACCAATTGTCCCGATATTGTGCAGGCTTTGAATATGATGACGGTACTCAATCCCGGTATTTCCCACGAGATGGTAGATGGCGCTATCAACCAACAGGAAGTAGAGGAATTGAAATTACAGGGAGTACCGGCTGTTTTTGCAGACGGAGAGTTGCTTCATGCAGGAAGAGGCGAATTGGGTGAATTATTAGTAAAACTCGAAAACCATTACGGTTCCGATCGTTCATCTGTTGAAACCGAAGCCAAAGTATATGATGTGATTGTTGTGGGGGGCGGCCCGGCCGGTTCGGCTGCTGCTATTTACTCAGCACGGAAAGGTTTGAGTGTCGCCGTATTGGCCGAACGGGTAGGCGGACAAGTAAAAGAAACGGTCGGTATAGAAAATCTCATCTCCATACCCAAGACAACAGGCGATGCGTTAGCTGCTAATTTAAAGCTCCACATGAATGCTTACAAAATTGATATTTTGGAACACCGTTCGGTAACAAAAGTGGAAGTAGCCGATGGACAGAAAATCATACATGTAAACAGCGGCGAACGATTCATCACTCCGGCATTAATCATTGCCACAGGAGCAAGTTGGCGAAAACTGAACACACCCGGAGAATCCGAATACATTGGCAAAGGCGTTGCTTTCTGCCCTCATTGCGACGGGCCATTCTATCAGGGCAAGCACGTAGCCGTAGTGGGTGGCGGAAATTCAGGTATTGAAGCGGCTATTGACCTGTCGGGGATTTGCTCGAAAGTAACCGTCATTGAATTTATGGATGAGTTGAAAGCCGACAAGGTGTTGCAGGAGAAAGCAAAAAGCCAACCCAATATAGAGATAATCCTCAGCGCCCAAACCACAGAGGTTACAGGTAACGGCGAAAAAGTGACCGGAATAAAAGTGAAAGACAGAAAAACAGGACAGGAATACATAAAGGAACTCGATGGTATCTTTGTACAAATTGGCCTCACCCCGAACAGCGGAATTTTCAAAGATATAGTTAACACAAACCGTTTTGGAGAGATTGAGACAGATACGCATTGTCGCACAAACATCCCCGGAATCTATGCCGCCGGCGACGTAGCAACAACCCCTTACAAGCAAATAATCATAGCCATGGGAGAGGGAGCCAAAGCCGCGCTAAGCGCCTTTGAAGACCGCATACGCAATGCCTTGGCATAACATATACATATTTTTGTTATTTTATCCCCTCCCTGTTTCGCGTATTTGTACTCTAATCCGGGATAATCCCTGAAAACGCGCTGTATTTGGTACTTGACTTTTGGCAAAATGATATAAAAAGAAAGATGATATAAGCTATATGCGCGCCGGATAAGCATATACATATACAAAACAAGGAAAAATCAGTTGTTTGCTATCTGTTTGCTCAATAAAAACAGTAAGTGAAAATAGTTGTTTCAGCGCCGTTTCGAGCCTCCGGAAGCCGCTTTTCCGGGCGCTTTCGGGCCTTCCGGTTTTTCATTGAGATGTCTCCACCAAACCAATACGATGCCTTTACAAAGAAATCACAATGATTTTGCAAAGGCATCGTAATCCTTTCCTCAAGACTCCGTTATGTTTTTCCGAAGCCTTCTCGCCAAACAGTCAATAAAGACTCATTTGATTACGAAAACATTTGAAATCGCCCGCTGATTCCTCCTGTCCGTACAAAACGCCCGTTAGCTAAAAATACAATATCGTAAAAGGAACCTTAGTCGCCCTCCCCGAAGCAGTCAACCTGTTATCCCCCTTCGGTATAAAAGTCAATTTGTAACGTCCGGTTTTTGAAATAATTATTAATATTGCTATCTCTGTGTGGCAAATGACGGTTTTTTGTTACTTTTGCAAAGGAAAATCGTGAAAAGTCATGGAATCATTCTTTAGGACACATAACTATTTGCTTGAACATACCTGCTCTCCCGTCAGAAGGCTGTTGATGGATGAAATTGACTGGAACGACCGGCTTATTGGAATAAAAGGTTCAAGGGGAGTGGGGAAGACAACTTTCTTATTGGAATATGCCCGTGAGTTTTTTGGAAAGGATAACAGGGAATGTTTGTATATCAACCTGAATCATTTTTACTTTACCGAGTGCAGGATTATTGATTTTGCCGCCGAGTTCAGGTCAAAAGGGGGAAAGGTACTGTTGATAGACCAGGTATTCAAATATCCCGAATGGTCGCACGAACTGCGTTATTGTTACGACCATTTTCCTGATTTGAAAATTGTTTTTTCCGGTTCATCCGTTATGCGCTTGAAAGAGGAGAATCCTGATTTATCAGGGCGTGTGGTATCGTACAATTTACGCGGTTTCTCGTTTCGCGAATATTTGAATCTGGTAACAGACGCCTCCTTCCCGGTTTATTCGCTTGAAGAGCTTCTGGCCGATCATAAAACGATAGCCGGATCGATTTGTTCAATCGTAAAACCGATGGCTTTTTTCCAAGACTACCTGCATCATGGCTATTATCCTTTTTTCCTGGAAAAAAGAAATTTTTCGGAGAATTTACTGAAAACGATGAATATGATGCTTGAGGTGGACGTGCTATATATCAAGCAAATTGAACAAAGCTACCTGCCCAAGCTGAGGGAATTACTCTATTTGTTAGCCATCAATGCACCTTGCGCCCCGAATGTAAGCCAATTGAGTAAAGATATAAAAACGAGCCGGGCTACGGTGATGAACTACATCAAGTATCTTACAGATGCACGGCTTACGAATATGCTTTACGATGAAGGGGAAACGTTCCCCAAGAAACCGGCAAAAGTGTATATGCACAATACGAACCTGATGTTTCCGATTCGTCCGTCGGATGTGAACCTTCAGGCCGTGCGAGAGACTTTTTTCTATAATCTGTTACACAAAGGGCATAAGCTGAATACGGGCGTTAAAAACGCTCATTTTATGGTTGATGGAACACACAATTTCCGTATTGAAGAATCCTTTCGCGTACGAGCGAATCCGGATATGTATTATGCTGTAGAGAAGGCCGAAGCAGGAGAGGAGAACCTTATCCCGCTATGGCTGTTTGGTTTTTTGTATTAGAATTAGTGTTACTTAATATTTATTTTAGAAATGACGAAACAAAAGAAGTTTTTAACGTGTGATGGCAATCAGGCTGCTGCGCATATTTCGTATATGTTTAGCGAAGTAGCGGCTATTTATCCCATCACACCTTCGTCTACAATGGCAGAATATGTAGACGAGTGGGCGGCGGCCGGACGTAAAAACATTTTCGGTGAAAAGGTTTTGGTGCAGGAAATGCAATCGGAAGGGGGAGCTGCCGGAGCGGTTCACGGTTCTTTACAGGCAGGCGCTTTAACATCAACCTATACGGCTTCGCAAGGGCTGTTGCTGATGATTCCTAACATGTATAAGATTGCCGGCGAATTATTGCCTTGCGTATTCCATGTGTCTGCCCGTACGCTTGCCTCGCATGCGTTGTCTATCTTTGGCGACCATCAGGATGTTATGGCTTGCCGGCAGACCGGGTTCGCTATGCTGGCGGAAGGTTCGGTGCAGGAAGTGATGGATTTGTCGGCAGTGGCTCACCTGGCTACGATCAGGTCGCGCGTGCCGTTTGTAAACTTCTTCGACGGCTTCCGTACCTCCCATGAAATACAGAAAATCGAGATGCTGGAAAATGACGATGTAGCGCATCTGATAGACCGGAAAGCATTGGCGGAGTTCCGTTCACGTTCCTTAAATCCTGAAAACCCGGTAGCGCGTGGTATGGCGGAAAATCCGGACGCTTTCTTCCAGCACAGGGAAGCGTCTAATAAATTTTATGAAGCCGTTCCCGATGTAGTAGAAGAATATATGAAAGAGATTTCGGTTATTACCGGGCGCAAATACGGATTGTTTGATTATTACGGCGCAGCAGACGCAGACCGTGTAATCATAGCCATGGGTTCCGTAACCGAAGCCATTCGCGAAACAATTGATTACCTCACGGCTAAGGGTGAAAAAGTAGGGCTGTTGGCCGTTCACCTCTATCGCCCGTTCTCTGCCAGACATTTCCTGGCTGCCATGCCCGAATCGGCCAAACGTATTGCCGTTTTAGACCGTACAAAAGAGCCGGGCGCAAACGGAGAACCCTTATATATGGATGTGAAAGACGTCTATTATGGCACGGAACATGCACCCCTTATAGTGGGTGGGCGTTATGGCCTGTCGTCTAAAGATACAACGCCGGCACAGATTCTGGCCGTGTATGAAAACCTCTCCCTGCCTCTGCCGAAAAACGGATTTACCATAGGCATTGTAGACGACGTAACCTATACATCCCTCCCGCAGAATGAAGAAATCGCCATGGGCGGAGAAGGCATGTTCGAAGCGAAGTTCTATGGTTTAGGCGCAGACGGTACGGTTGGCGCAAATAAGAACTCGATTAAAATTATCGGCGATAATACAAATAAATACTGCCAGGCTTATTTCTCTTACGATTCAAAGAAATCAGGCGGTTTCACCTGTTCCCACCTCCGTTTTGGCGACGAGCCAATCCGTTCTACCTATTTAGTAAATACGCCGAACTTTGTGGCTTGCCATGTACAGGCTTATTTACGTATGTACGACGTAACCCGCGGACTTCGTGAAAACGGAACATTCCTTTTGAATACAATCTGGAATGAAGAAGAACTGGAAAAACATTTGCCCAATAAGATTAAACGTTATTTTGCGAAGAAGCATATTACCGTATATTATATCAATGCCACCAAAATAGCCGAAGAAATTGGTTTGGGTAATCGCACGAATACCATTCTGCAATCAGCCTTCTTCCGTATTACGAAAGTAATCCCTGCCGAGTTGGCTATCGAACAGATGAAGAAATTCATCGTTAAATCGTATGGCAACAAAGGAGAGCAGATTGTCAATATGAACTATGCTGCCGTAGACCAGGGCGGCGCATACAAACAACTGGCCGTAAAACCCGAATGGGCTACGCTTGCCGACGACGAAAGAGACCAGAAGGAACAACCGGCCTTCATTAAAAATGTGGTGAATGTAATCAATGCACAGGATGGCGACCTGCTTCCGGTATCTACCTTTGTGGGTATAGAAGACGGAACCTGGCAGCAAGGAACCGCTAAATATGAGAAACGCGGCGTGGCGACGCACGTGCCGGCCTGGACGCCTGAAAACTGTATCCAGTGCAATAAGTGCGCGTATGTTTGCCCGCATGCTTCTATCCGCCCGTTTATGCTGGATGAAGCCGAACAGGCAAAAGCTCCGTTCAATAATACATTGAAAGCGACAGGTAAACAGTTTGACGGGATGAAGTTCCGCATACAGGTATCCGTATTGGATTGCCTGGGTTGCGGCAACTGCGCCGATGTTTGCCCGGGCAACAAACAAGGCAAAGCGCTTGAAATGGCGCCATTGGAAAGCCAGTTGGCCGAAGCCCCCAATTGGGAGTATTGCGCTGCGGAAGTGAAGAGCAAACAACATTTGGTGAATATAGAGGCCAATGTGAAAAATTCCCAGTTTGCAACACCCTTATTTGAGTTCTCGGGCGCCTGCTCCGGTTGTGGCGAGACGCCTTATGTAAAACTGCTTTCCCAGCTATTTGGCGAACGCCAGATGATAGCCAATGCAACAGGCTGTTCATCTATCTATTCAGGCTCCGTACCTTCTACTCCTTATACAAAGGGCGAGAACGGACATGGCCCCGCTTGGGCAAATTCATTGTTTGAAGACTTTGCCGAGTACGGAATGGGGATGACTATGGCCGTTGAAACCATGCGCAACCGCGCGGTTGAAAAAACCAATGAGCTGATGGCTATCGAATGGACGCAACAAAGGGTGAAAGAGGCCGCACAAGCGTGGCTTGATAATATGAACGACAGCGGCGCGGCAGGCCGGAAAGCCGCCGACGACTACATTGCCGCACTGCAATGGGGCATCGCTTCGATAGACGAAACCATCGCTTATCTTGAAAGCGCGGGCGCGGAACACGCCGAACAGCTCGCACAGACGAAAGCGCTCAAAGCGGCAGGCGCCGACACTTGTCCCTGCCCTGCCTGCACGCTGGCTAAGGAACTGTTGGAACTGAAGCATTACTTTATGAAACGTTCGCAATGGATTATCGGTGGAGACGGCGCTGCGTATGATATTGGTTTCGGAGGTTTAGACCATGTACTTGCTTCCGGGCGCGATGTGAATGTATTGGTGCTCGATACCGAAGTATATTCAAATACGGGAGGACAATCTTCCAAAGCCACGCCTGTGGGCGCGATAGCCAAGTTTGCCGCCGCCGGTAAACGCATCCGCAAAAAAGACCTCGGTTTAATAGCCTCTACCTACGGTTATGTGTATGTAGCGCAGATAGCGATGGGCGCCGACCAGGCTCAAACCCTCAAAGCAATCCGTGAAGCCGAAGCCTACAACGGCCCTTCTATCGTGATAGCATACGCCCCCTGTATCGCTCACGGACTAAGAAGCGGCATGGGTAAAAGCCAGCAGGAAGAAGCCAAAGCCGTAGAATGTGGCTACTGGCATCTGTGGCGTTACAACCCGGAATTGGAAAAAGAAGGTAAAAACCCCTTCACTTTAGACAGTAAAGAACCTAAATGGGAGGGCTTTGAAGACTTCCTGAAAGGCGAAGTCCGTTACTCTTCCGTAATGAAACAATACCCTTCGGAAGCCGCCGAACTGTTTGCCGCCGCTAAAGAAAACGCCAGGTGGAGATATAATAACTACAAGCGTTTGGCCAAACAACAATGGGGCGTAGAACAGGAATCCTCTTCCATTCGTTAATAAACGATAAATACATGGCATAAAAATATGTTGTAAAACATTTTTTCGATGAAAGTTGTTATCTTTGTAGTGGAATTAAGAAGAAAAAGTATGATTATGATGACAAGAAAGAACGAAAGAAGTACACGTACTTTGGAAATGTTGCGTTATCAGGCCGAACATTACCAGGCCATTGGAAGAGGCGCTATGAGCCAGCAAATAAATGCTCAGATACGCAGCCTCGTAAACCAGATTAACGCCGATGCAGTTAAAGCCTAACTGCATTTTTCAGGAACAGGATTTTACAATATATACACAAAAAAAACAGGCTTCCGGAAGCATTATAGCAACGGAAGCCTGTTTTTTTTATGCGATATGCAGCGTGTCTTATGGCGTCTTTTTCTTTTTAGCCAGAGGATAAATCCTGTGACGGAAAGAGACGCTCCTGTAAGGCTTGGTATCCGTCCGTCGTGAATTTCCAGATTCATTCGCCGTAACTAACTCTGAATATGCCCAACGAATCAGCCGGCAAGGCAAAATAGAACGTTGAAGCTTCAGGCTCGGCCTGTCTCAATTGTACATATACCTTACCCTGCAGTCTGGACATTATATAATACGTGAAAGCCGTGCCGTATCCAAATGCCGTCTTGTCTACGTTCCATTTCTCCAGGCGTTCGTCTTCCTTATACCGGTTGAATATCTTTGCAGATGTACTGTGCAGGTTATACATCTTGGCAAATACGCTGGCATTCCACCGGTGGTATTTTACCAGCCAGCCTAATCCTGTGACGTTCTTGCTGAGCTGCTAATGTAAGGGATTGATGCAGGTCTGTCATTCTGTTCCCCCACCTGCCTGTTGGTATTGAGGTCTATAATGGGAACAAATACCTTATAATCATTGCAGGAATAATTAAAAAAGCTGTTGAGGCGCACGGTAAAGCCCGTTTGGGTATCGGTATAAGCTCCGTTCAAAGCCGCCTTATGCGTATTGAAAGAGCCATAAGAATCAGACACATCCAGGTAATTCGCTTTCTGGCGGGAGATAATGTTTACGGCTCTGCCCAGAGGGCGTCTGCCCCCAGGTAAACGGGGAGTACGCCTTTATAAACATCTATCCTGTCGGCCATACTGATAGAGATATTACCCAGGTTGAAAGACGAGCTGAAGTTGTCCATCGGCATGCCGTCAAGAAAGAATTTCACCTGCCTTCCCGTAAACCCGTTAAGGCTGAAACTGTAGCCCGAGCCTGCTCCCCCGTCTTCGCGCACCCTTACGCCGGGAATATTATTGAGCTGCCTGGCCACAGAGGCCGTAGTGTTATACATCTGCCGGGCGTTGAGCACGGTAATTGCATAGGCCTGTTCCTGCTGCCTGCGGGCTTCGGTTTTAGCAGTAACTGCCAGTCCGGCAAGTTCTACCGACTTTGCTATGGCAGAGTCTCCTGTGGCAATCCCGCTTTGAGCGTACGTAAAGAAGCCCAAAAAAAGAAGACTCTGTAACAGGATATACTTCATCACTATTTTTCTATTCATTTCCCATATAATTTAAAACTTAAAAGTGTACAAAAGTATTTTTTCCGCCGCCGGCTCACAATCACCACACACAGGTATATTGAACGTAAAAGATACCCTTATATAAGTACGCCGGCCTTTATCTCCAACTCCCCAGCTTGAATTTAAAGTCCGGCGTATAGACAATCAGGTGCCAAGGATAGACAGTCAGGCACGGCGTACAGACAATCAGGTGCCAAGGATAGACAATCAGGCCCGCAGGACAGACAATCAGGCACGGCGTACAGACAATCAGGCACGGCGTACAGACAGTCAGGCCCGCAGGACAGACAATCAGGCTCGCAGGACAGACAGTCAGGCCCGGCGTACAGACAGTCAGGCCTGAAGGACAGACAATCAGGCCCGAAGGACAGATAATCAGGCTCGAAGAACAGACAGTCAGGCTCGAAGGACAGACAATCAGGCGCCAAGAACAAGAAATAAGGCAGCAAGAACAAGAAATAAAGCCTCAAGAACAAGAAATAAGGCACCAAGAACAAGAAATAAAGCGCCAAGAACAAGAAATAAGGCAGCAAGAACAAGAAATAAGGCCTCAAGAACAAGAAATAAGGCCCCAAGAACAAGAAATAAAGCCTCAAGAACAAGAAATAAGGCAGCAAGAACAAGAAATAAAGCAGCAAGAACAAGAAATAAAGCAGCAAGAACAAGAAATAAAGCAGCAAGAACAAGAAATAAGGCCCCAAGAACAAG
>JAIRKZ010000181.1 GCA_031259845.1 Tannerellaceae bacterium
GAAGCTATTCGGAAAACTATTCGGTGACAGAGGATATATCTCTTCTTCCCTTTTTGAGATGCTTTTGGATAATGGCATTCATCTTGTCACCGGTATCAAAAGCAATATGAAAAACCGGCAGATGAGTCTGAGAGACCGGATACTGCTACGTAAACGTTCTGTAATTGAAACTATTAATGATGAACTCTAAAATATCTGTCAGGCGGAACTCTCCCGCCACCGCTCGCTGCACAATTTCATTATGAATCTGATTGGTCTGTTGGAATATTGGCGTTGCATTTTTATTTGCAGATTCTTAGCTCACGTTATCCCGAACTCAGGTGACTAAATGCTTTTGGCTGTCTTTGCCCATAAGTTGTAACTTTTTATTGTATTGCGACAACAAAATTACAACTTGGGGGCGACCTGCAAGGGCCGCCCTTTTTATCCCTGATTTTTTAGTCGGTCAGTAGTGTAAACTTTTATTAGAACCGATCCACCAATGCGTCGGCGGAACCTTTTAACTCAAAAATCAAATCGTTCAGGGCAGAACTCAGAGGAGTTCCTGATATACCTTTTTTTCTTTTCCGACTATCAAAGCTCTATGCCTAAACACAGGGTTTTGCAGGTGAGCCTGCTTACGGAGTTCTGAAATTAGCATACTGAAGAACACCAGTTCTTTTCTTCGCCCTGAATCGCTGTTTCACTTTATTCAAATTCGTACAAATCGGAGGGTGTGGAGCGTTTGAGTGCTGTTAACGTAACATCCTTGCCCACGCGGATTCCTTCCCTGAATAACCGGAAATCAATTGTTTTATAGGCAAGCTCTGGGTGGTTGTTATCACGACTGAGATGGCAAAGCCAGATGTCTTTAAGCTCTGTATGATAATGAGTAGCTAAAAATTCGGCTGCTTCACTATTGCTGAGGTGTCCTGTCGGGCTGGCTACCCGTTCTTTCAGGAAATGAGGGTAAGTGCCAAATTTCAGCATTTCTTCATCATAGTTTGCTTCTATTATCAGATGATTGGCCATACGCATATATTTACTGACAGTTTCGGTTATGTGGCCTACATCTGTTGCAAAAGTAAATGTATGATTTTCAAACGCAATATGATACCCCACATTATCCGTGCTATCATGCGGTACTTCGAAAGCGGTTATTCTAAAATCGCGTATTTGAAAAGATATTTCTTTTTCAATTACTCTGCACGAGATTCCTAATACCTCTTCTACATAACGGCTCTTTGCTATACCGGAATGAACAGCGCTGGTGGCATATACCGGAATACTATACTTTTCTCCCAAACAACCAACCGTTTTAATATGATCAGCATGGTCATGTGTAATCAATACGGCAATTATATTATTAAAATTGATATTTTTATCTTTCAAGACTTTTTTTATTGTCCTGATACCGATACCTGCGTCAATCAATATGCCATATTCGGATGTTCCTAAATAGTAACAATTTCCACTGCTTCCGCTCGCTAAACTTAGAAAAGATAATTTCATAATCACATTAATTTATCAGGAATGGTAACTTCTCCGATAAGCGAACAATTCATATGCTCTTTTACCTCTTTTGAAGTAAGGCCATGTCCGAAGAGAAACATCAACTTTGTTACAGCGCTTTCTGTCGTGCTGTCATATCCGCTGATTACACCGGCTTCCTGCAATTTATGCCCAGTTTCATATCGATGCATTTCAACGCATCCACCTACACATTGAGTGATGTTTACGATTACGATGCCGCGGTCCACAGCATCTCTTAACATCGTAAGAAGCCATTCATCCTTAGGGGCGTTTCCGCTACCGAATGTTTCCATTACAACTCCTTTAAGACCTGGTATATTCAAAATACTTTCTACTACCAGGGAGGATAGCCCCGGAAATAGTTTCAGTATGGCAATATTCCGGTCAAGCAGGTAATGTGGTTTTAACGGCCTGCGTGAAGCCGAGTGGTATATTTGGGTTGTATCGTATTTAATGTAAATACCTGCATGGGCTAATGGCGGATAATTGTATGACCGGAAGGCATTAAAGTTGTCTGCATTGATTTTCCGCGTACGGTTTCCCCTCAGTAAATCATTTTCAAAGAAAATGCAAACTTCGGGAGTCACCGGCATCCCGTTTTCTTTAGCCGCAGCAATCTCTATGGCTGTTATCAGATTTTCCTTACCATCTGTCCGCAACATGCCGATAGGTAATTGCGAGCCTGTGAGTATAACCGGTTTACTAAGGTTTTCCAGCATAAAACTTAAAGCTGATGCTGTATACGCCATTGTATCTGTACCATGCAGTATGACAAAACCATCATATTGTTGGTAATTACCTGCTATGATTTCTACCAATTGTTTCCAACAATCCGGCCCCATTTCGGAGGAATCCATTGGGGGATCAAACTGAAAAGAAGAAACAGTATAGCCTAATTTTTTTAACTCGGGCATATTATCTTTTAAATGTTGGAAATTAAAAGATTCCAGTGTGCCTGTTTCAGGATTCTCAATCATACCGATTGTCCCACCGGTATAAATCAATAAAATACTTGCTTTTTCTTGCTGTATGTGCCAATTTTCTGTCATAAACGCACAAAGGTAATTAATTTATTCTTCTCCTCTTAATACAGGAAGGCTTATATGATATTTAATCGCTAATATACGTATACTAAAAACGATTGTCGCCGAAATAAATTGCGACAAAGCCGATGGCAAATCGAATTGTATACAACACCAATAGGCTATTCCTCCGAACACGCAAGCCAGCGCATAAATATCTTTGCGTAATACTAAAGGGACTTCATTAATTAAAATATCACGTATCATACCCCCAAACGAACCGGTAATCGTACCCATAACAATCGCAACCCACATCGGAAATCCAAACTCCAATGTTTTTACTATCCCCACAATAACAAATAAACCTAATCCGATAGCATCGAAAATAAAGAATGTATTATTTAACTTGATAACATATTTCCTAAAGATAATAACAAACAGCAGAGCCAAGCCGGAAACAATAAGATACGAAGGCTGAGTCATCCAAAAAGGGATATCATTTAATAAAATATCCCTCACCGTACCTCCTCCAACTGCCGTCACAACACCAACAACATAAGCTCCAAACCAATCAAATTGCTTGGCAGAAGCCAGTCGGATACCACTTATTGCAAAAGCAAAAGTTCCGAAATAGTCACATAATGTGATGAAATCTATCATTTTGTTTTTTGCGCAAAAATAATGAATAGTTTGAATATTTGTCAGCGATTCAGCGATTAAAACTCAATGTCGTTTAGCTAAGGGAAACGATTCGACCTCTTGATGTGATTTTGATAAAACAGGTTCTTTGACATTCCTGCTCAACAGGATGGCATAAAAAACCAATGCACCCTACGAAGTTGCGAAATATTTTTTAATCGCTGAATCGCTGCTCGCCGCGGCAGGATGCGTTATTAACTCCTTTTTTTACTACTTTTGCATCTAAGAGAATTAAACACGGATATTTATGAAATTATTCCATACCTTTCTATTATGCTGTTTTATACTAACACAGAGTGGAGCGCAGGAGAAAGTAGTCGTTATCCAAACAAACGCAGGGACGATGAAGGCGAAGCTTTACGCGGATGTTCCTGTCCATACCCGGACATTTATCGGCCGGGCAGCGAAAGGAGAGTTTAACGGCACGCTCTTTACGCGGGTTATCAATAACTTTATGATTCAGGGAGGTTCGCCCGATTCGCGGAATGCGCCGGCCGGTGCGCGTGTTGGCGCCGGCGACAGGAGTGCGGAGATTATGCCAGAGTTTCGCGGACACTATTTCCACAAGAAAGGAGCCCTGGCAGCCCCGCGCCAGCCCGACAATATCAATCCGCAGAAGAAATCGGATATGTCGCAGTTCTATATTGTGCATGGAAAGGTTTACCGCGCGGGAGAGCTTGACACCTTGCAACTTGCCGCCAATATCCCAATCAGGCGAAAGGCGATGAATGAATTTTATACGCCGGTAAAAGAGTTGATGGATTCCCTCAAAACGTCCGATCCCAAAGCGTATAATAACTATGTAACGGATATCAATGCCAGGGTAGATTCCGTTGTCCGGAATACCCCCGGACATCTGCTCTTTACCGCCGGACAACGGGAAGCTTATACCACCGCAGGAGGAGCACATCATTTAGACGGAGAATATACGGTTTTCGGCGAACTGATTGATGGTTTCGACGTATTGGATAAAATAGCTTCGCAACCTAAAGACGCATACGACCGCCCGGAAACCGACATCCGTATTATTAAAATAGAGGAGTTAAAGTAGCCGTGATTAACTCCTTTGTCAAATATAAACTGTTATGCTAAGAAGAGATTTTATTATGGTTCAGATTGAAGAGTTAGGAAAGGTAATCGCCCGGATTACCGGGTTAAGAAAGGCGAATGATACAAAGGATATTCCGCAGATGGTACAAGTAGTCTATGATTCGCTGAAGATAGACCGCAACTTCCTGTTGAACGGAGAGCCGCACGATATCCGCCAATTCCTCGACGGCGAAGATGGCGCAGGCCTGCAACGGCTGGAAATAGCCGCTAAGACACTCCTGGAAGAAGCCTGTGTGGATACCGGAAATGCAAAGGAAATTCGCCGGAAGGCAAAAGAACTCCTGGAATACATCCAGGCAAGGGATACAACATTCTCTTTGGAAAGAATCCAACTGCTGGATGAAATTAGCAGCCGGAGTAGCCTGTGACTGATCCGGCTGATTTAGCGACGATAGTTTTTAAAGAAGACAATGTAACACAGATAAGCCAACAGAAGCGCTCCGAAAGCTATCAGTATAGTGATGCCTGATTTCCAGACGATGGTCCAGGAGATAGGCTGAATCCCCCAAAGCGCCAATATCGTGAGAATAGCGCCCGTTATCACTACGAAAGTAACCAAAATGCCTATAAAGACTTTCATAACCTGCTTGCTTTTAATTTATTCCCGGCCGTAAATGTAAGCATTTCCGGCTATTAAACAAACAAGATACTGATTCCTGTCACAAAATAAATCAGCGCCGTAACGATATTCACCCAAAAAGCTGCACGGGGATTTCCCATCAGCAGGTTTGTCAGTTGGGAGGCAAGGATAGCTACCGTCGAGAATATTACGAATGCCTGGAGAATAAACAACAGCCCCAGGAAACATATTTGCAAGGCAGGATTCCCACGGTTTACATCTACAAAACCGGGAAGGAAGGAGAGGAAGAAAAGAATCACCTTCGGATTAAGCACATTCATCAATATGCCCCGGCGGTACAGGTGGCGCTCTTCTTTCCGTTCGCTGCCGCTTAGCTGGAAAGTAGATTCATTGCGGCGGACAAACGCCTTTATCCCCAGGTAGAAAAGATAAGCCGCCCCGGCAACCTTCAAGAGGGAAAAGGCCGCCGGCGAACCTTGAACCAGCGCAGAGACGCCTAATGCAACGGCAGTAATATGGAACAGCAATCCCGTACATAACCCCAGGCAGAATACGATACCCGCCTTCTTTCCGCGGCGGATACCTTGCGTGATGACAAACAAAATGTCTGGCCCCGGCATAAGCGTAAGGGCAACCGAAAAAAACAGATATTCCCAGATATTCACAGCCTGTTTATCCTAATGAGCGTTTAACGGCTTCGGCGCAGCGTTCGCCGTCGATGGCTGCCGATACGATGCCGCCCGAGTAACCGGCTCCTTCGCCACAGGGGAACAAGCCTTCGAGGGCTACGTGCCGGCAGGTTTCCTTATCGCGCAAAATGCGTATGGGGGAAGATGTGCGCGTCTCTACGCCTATCATTACGGCTTCGTTGGTGAGGAAACCGCCGGAGGCCTTGCCAAAGCGACGGAAGCCTTCGCGCAGACGCGAGGTAATGAACTCCGGCATCCAGAAGTGCAGGGGAGAGGCCAGCAAGCCCGGCGTATAAGACGATGCGGGCAAATCCGGGGAGTTCTTTCCCTGCACGAAATCGTTCATCCGCTGGGCGGGGGCGGTTTGCTTCATGCCGCCGTTGAGCCAGGCGTGTTCTTCCAGTTGTTCCTGGAGCTTCAGCAGGGCCAGCTCTTTATGCGGGGCGAAGGCGGGGAAATCTTCGGGATGTATCTCTACCACCATGCCGGCGTTTGCCCATTGCGAGCCACGGCTGGAAGGAGACATGCCGTTTACCGCCACTTGCCTCTCGCCGCTGGCCGAGGGAACCGTAAAGCCTCCCGGGCACATGCAGAAGGAGTAAACGCCCCGTCCGTCTACCTGGGTAACATAGCTGTATTCGGCTGCCGGGAGGTAGCTTCCCCTACCCTCCTTCGTATGATACTGTATCCGGTCGATAAGCGCCTGGGGGTGTTCCAGCCTTACGCCGACGGCTATCCCTTTGGCCTGGATGGCTATTTGCTGTTCGTGCAGGTAATAATATACGTCGCGCGCCGAATGTCCGGTAGCCAGTATCACCGGGCCTGCGATGGATTCGCCCGCGTGCGTTACAACGCCTTTCACTTCGCCGGCCCGGATGACGAGGCTATCCATGCGCGTTTCGAAGCGTACTTCCCCGCCGCTGTGGATAATCCGGTTTCTGATATTTTCGATTACGCCGGGGAGCTTGTCTGTCCCGATGTGTGGATGGGCGTCTGCCAGGATAGAGGGGCTGGCCCCGTGGCGGCAGAAGATGTGCAGTATTTTTTCTACCGAACCCCGCTTCTTGCTGCGCGTATAGAGCTTTCCGTCCGAGTAGGCGCCGGCTCCTCCTTCGCCGAAGCAATAGTTTGATTCGCCGTTCACTTTATGTTCGCGGCTTATCAGGGCGATGTCTTTTTTACGGTCGTGCACGTTTTTCCCGCGTTCGAGTACGATGGGGCGGAGACCCAACTCAATGAGACGGAGGGCGGCAAAGAGTCCGGCAGGCCCCGCTCCTACCACCACCACCGGCTTTGCTCCTGATACGTCGGCGTATCCGGCTAAGGGATATGCCGGCTCGTCCGGTTCTTCATTAATGAAGGCGCGGAGCTTTACATTTATATAGATGGTGCGTTGCCGGGCGTCTACAGAGCGCTTGAGGATGCGCACGGCGCGGACGGAAGACGGGGCGCAGCCTGTTTCGCGGCAGACTGCCTGCTGCAAGGCCTGCTCGTTTGCCGCCTGTTCGGGCAATAAGCGCAGTTGTAATTCCTTTATCATTTTTATCCGAATAATTGACGGAAGGCTTCTTCCACCTTCCTTACCTGTATGATTTGTATGTTACTCCCGGAGGCGGAGGCGCCTTTCAGGTTATTGTGCGGGACGAGGATGCGGCTGAACCCCAGCTTTTCGGCTTCCAGGATGCGCTGCTCGATGCGGTTTACGGGACGTATCTCGCCCGACAGGCCTACTTCGCCCGACAGGCAAACGCCGTCTTCCACCGCAATGTCGAGGCTGGACGAGAGGATGGCGCTGATAATGGCCAGGTCGATAGCCGGGTCGTTCACCTTCAGTCCGCCGGCAATATTGAGGAATACGTCTTTCTGTATCAGTTTGAAGCCGGCGCGCTTTTCCAGTACGGCCAGCAGCATGTTCATGCGCCGCAAATCAAAACCTGTGGCGCTTCGCTGTGGCGTGCCGTATACGGCCGAACTTACCAGCGCCTGCGTTTCGATAAGGAAAGGACGCACGCCTTCGATGGCCGAGGCGATGGCTACCCCGCTAAGCCCTTCGTGATTGTGCGTGAGCAGCAGTTCCGAGGGGTTGCTTACCTGCCGCAGCCCGTTTTGCCGCATCTCGTAAATGCCCAGTTCCGCGGCGCTTCCGAAACGGTTCTTGATACTCCTCAGGATGCGGTACAGATGATGGCGGTCTCCCTCGAACTGCAGCACGGCGTCTACGATATGCTCCAATACCTTCGGCCCTGCAATGCTTCCTTCCTTATTTATATGGCCAATGAGGATAGCCGGCACGCCGCTTTCCTTTGCATATTTCAGAATCAGGGCGCTACATTCGCGCACCTGCGAGACGCTTCCGGGCGACGATTCCACCCTTTCGGTATAGATGGTTTGAACCGAGTCTATAATCAGCAAATCGGGCTGTATGTTCTGCGCCTGTACGAATATCTGCTCCAGGTTCGTTTCGCACAGGATATAGCAATCCGGGTTTGCCTGCGTTATCCGGGCGGCGCGCAGCTTCAGCTGGCGGGCGCTTTCTTCGCCTGAGACATAGAGCGTCTTCAGCTTACCCAGGGCCAGCGCCGTTTGCAACACCAGCGTAGACTTCCCGATACCCGGCTCGCCTCCTATCAGCACCAGCGAACCTTTTACCAGGCCTCCTCCCAGCACGCGGTTCAGCTCATCGTCTTCCATGTCGATGCGCGTTTCCCCCGTAGCGGCGATGTCTCCCAGCAATACGGGCCGCGCCTTATCCCTGTCGGCGAAGCCGGGGATAGCTCTCCCGGCCGCCGTTTCTTTGCCCACAACTTCTTCCACGTAGGTATTCCACTGGCCGCATGCGGGGCACTTGCCTGTCCATTTGGGAGCTTCGGCCCCGCAGGAGGAACATATATAAACTGTTTTCACTTTATTCATTTTCCGGCAAAGATACGAACTACTTCTTGAAATACCGCTTCATTTTATTAAAGAGCGTCTTGCGGCTTACGTTGAGCGCTCCGGCGGTGAGGATGCGGTTGTAGTTGTACTTTTTTAATGTTTCGAGGATGAGGTCTTTCTCTGCCTGTGCGTTGGCCTCTTTGATGCTGCCGGCCTCGCCTTGGGGGATGGAGGGGCTTCCGGCCTGTTTGCCGCCTTTTACGCGGGGCGGGAGGTGTTCGGTTTGGATAGCGCCAAAGGGAGCGAGTATCATGGCGCTTTGGATGGCGTTATCGAGGTCTCGCACGTTGCCGGGCCAGCCGTAAGAGGCAATCATTTCCATGGCCTCCCGCGAGACGCCGCTGATGGAGAGGCCGAGGGCCTCGTTGTGCCTGGCGATGAAGAAGTCTACGAGCGGAGGGATGTCTTCCCGGCGTTCGCGTAGCGGGGGGATTGTGAGGGTGAATACGTTGAGCCGGTAGAGCAAATCGAGGCGGAAGGTTCCCTTCCTTACTTCCTCTTCGAGGTTGCGGTTGGTGGCGGCTACTATCCTGACGTCTACCGGGAGGGAGGCTTTTCCCCCGATGCGGGTGATTCGTTTTTCTTCCAGTACGCGCAGCAGTTTTACCTGGGCCTCTATGGGCAGTTCGCCTATCTCGTCGAGGAAGAGGGTTCCGCCCGAGGCCCTCTCGAAGGTTCCGGGCTGCGTTTCTTTGGCGTCGGTGAAGGCGTCTTTTTCGTGGTCGAACAGTTCGCTTTCCATGAGAGTTAAGGGGATGGCGCCGCAGTTGACGGCTACAAACGGCGCGGCGGCGCGGCGGCTGTTGCGGTGGATGATGTGTGCAATCAGTTCTTTGCCCGTGCCGCTTTCGCCGCAAATCAGCACGGTGGCGCCCGTGGCGGCTACGCGCTTTGCCCGGTCTATTACCTGCCTGAGGCCGTTGCTTTCTCCTATCACCGGGTGCGTCCCGGGCTGGGAGCGCTCCTGGGGCGTTCCTGCTTTGCCTGTTGCGCGGCTGATTTCTGCGGCGCGCTTTACTTTGAGCAGCAGGTCGTCGTTGTCGAAAGGTTTTTCTATAAAATCGTACGCGCCTTTCTTTACCGTATCTACGGCCAGCGGGATAGAGCCGTATGCGGTGATGAAGATAACGGCCGGGCCGGGAAAGCGCTTGCGGATAGCCTCGAAGGTTTCCACGCCGCCCATCAGGGGCATCTGCCGGTCGAGCAGCGCTACGTCGGGGCGGAAGGCGGGTAGCGCGTTGAGCGCTTCGCGCCCGTTGGCCACCGCCATCACCTCGTAGCCCTCTTCCCTGAGGAGGAGGGTCATCACTTTGCGTATGGGCGCTTCGTTATCGGCTATTACTATTTTTGCTTTCATGCGGCGGTTCGTTTGGCGTATACTGTTGGGGTAATTTAACGGTAAAGGTAGCGCCCTTGCCGGGAAGGCTCTTCACTTCTATCTCTCCTTCGTGGCGGCTCACGATGCCGTAGCAGATGGCCAGCCCCAGCCCGGTTCCTTCTTCTTTGGTGGTAAAGAAGGGGTCGAATACGTTTTCTATATCCTTCTGCCCGATGCCTTTGCCCGTATCTTCGAAGGAAATAAGGAGGTAGCGGCGGTAGGGGTAGACGGGGGCGCCCGCTTCGAGGCATACGGTAAGCGTGCGCGGCTGCTGCGGTTCGTTTGCGGCCATTGCTTCGATGGCGTTGAGCAGTATGTTTACGAATACCTGTTTGAGCTGTTCGCCGTCTCCCCGTATCCGGGCGTTGCGGGCAATGTATTCACACTGTACGTTTATCCGGTTCCTGGCGAATGAAAGAAGCCCCTGCACGATTTTGTTTATCCGTTCGGTTTCGGCAATCAGTTCGGTCGCCATCTCCTGCTTTACGGGGTCTCGCCCCAGGTCTCGCCCCAGGTATTGAATCGTGCTGCGGATGGCGGTAAGCGGGTTACGTATCTCGTGGGCGGCTCCTGCGGCCAGTTCCCCCAGCGTAGCCAGGCGGTCGGCGCGGTACATCTTCTTTATCCGCTCGGTTTGTATCTCGTACAGCGAAGCATGTTCGATGGCAAAGGCAGCCTGGTAGAACAGGAGCGAAAAGAGGGTAAGCTCTTCCCCGGAAAAAGGGGCGCCGTCCGTTTTGCGGCCCACGAATACGGTTCCGCTAATCCGGTTCATCACCTTCAGGGGGTAGATAAGCTCCGTTTTCAGTTCGGCGAGTATGGCCCGTTCTTCTTCCGCGAAACAGGTAAGGATGTCTGGCCGCTGCGAAACGGCCAGGTATTTGTCGTTCACGGAAAGCCAGTTTACCAGCCGGTCTTTGGGCCTTAGCACGATGTCTGCCCTCCCGCCCTCCGGGTTTTGCAGTTTATACTTCCCGGCGCTCTCATCGAGCAGGAAGACGTAGACCGGTTCTACGGCGAAGAGTTGTTTTATCCTGGAGATAATGTTAGCGATAAGCAATGGCTTGTCCACAATCAGCGTCAGCGAACGGTTGAACTCCGAAAGCAACACGCCCAGGTCTGGGGCGGCGTCTTTTTTTTTCCGGAAGGGATTCATGGGTAATTGTTTACTCAACATGGGTAAGGCCTTACGCTATCACCTGCGAAACGGGGTTAGACCAGGGGCCTTCCTGCAGGCGCGGGTTCACCCACGCTATGGACAGGGTGATACGCCGTCCTTCGTCTTTCGCTTCAAAACAGAGTATGTGCTTCAGGCGTGTGGACAGCTCAATGCGCCAGGCTTCTTCGCCGTCAAACTTCCAGCGAATCTTAAAGCCATGATACGGCTTGTGTTGCACCCCTCCGGCAGGCTGCCCCATATCGCTGCGCACGGCATATACCGCAATTTCGCCATGCTGTATGGCGACAGACAGCAGGGGCGTTTCTGCGGGTACGGGCAGCGGATAGCGTGCGGGACGGATGCGGGGGCGGATGTTCATCGCGGCCAGCGCCTCGTCGGGCACAGCCGTGTTGCCTATAAGGTAATTAGTAAAGAGGGAGAAAAAAAGTTTCAGCTCCCTCAGGGCGTTATCCTTCGCCACGGTGGTGATATGATTGCGCAGGCTGCGGTTCAGGTTGGCTTCGTAAGCCTTCTGCGCCGCCTCTGTGCGCGCCGTCAGTTCCGCCAGCCGCTCCGGCTCTATTTTCCATTCCGTTGCATGCTCTGTGCACTGTGTGCAGGCGTCGGTTATATAAGCCAGCACTTTCCCGTCTGCCTGCTTCAATAGACTTCCCTGTCTCATAGTAACGTTATTTTAATTAGCCAATAAATAAATATCTTTCCAAAGAGACCGTAACAAAGATACATGAACTTTCCATACAATCCATCCTTTTTACGCCTTTTTTCCCGCGGAATAAGGCTTATCC